>VGJF01000001.1 GCA_016867585.1 Candidatus Aminicenantota bacterium
CGAGACATCAAGTTGATTCGGCCTCTACCCGCTCTCGAATCTGCGTGACTCAGGCTATCAAATTCGATGCTATTTTCATATTCTTAAAGTGAGCCAATGGCTCATGAAAGACTGTCGAAAATCAGTCAAAGTCTGGGAAGCGTTGCCGAACGGGTCAGGAAGCGAGGACGGAAGGCGGCGAGCCGAGACAGGACCCTTCCTTTCGTGACATTCGCGATGTTGTTCGAGGATCAGGGAGGGCTCGTTTGACGCGGTCCGAATCCTTCCGCTATATTAGCCGCGGCATGAAACGCCCGAAGACCGTCTGGCCGACGGCCGCCTTCCTCATCCTTCTCGTCCTGGCCGGGACGACCCGTTTCCGGGGCCTCGCCTGGGGCCTTCCCCACACCTATCACGTCGACGAAAACTGGTTCGCCGGCAAGGCCATGCAATTCTTCGGGGGCGACCTCAACCCCAGGTTCTTCCACGTCCCGACCCTCCACATGTACATGATCGCCGGGTTGTGGCGGTCGTACTACTTGGCCGGCCGGACCGTCGGCGCTTTCCGGTCTCCGGCGGATTTCGAGGCGGCCTTCGCCCGCGATCCGACCGTGTTCTACCTCATCGGCCGGTCCCTATCGGCCCTCCTTTCGATCGGAACGATCCTTCTCCTGTATCTCATCGGAACGCGGATGTACGGCCGGCGGGCCGGGTTCCTGGCCGCCCTCCTCCTCGTCTTCGCCCTGGACCACAACCGGATCTCGCACGACATGCTGCCGGACGTCCCGATGGTCTTTTTCCTCGTCCTGAGTTTCTGGTTCATCTGGAAAATCCGGACCGGCGGCCGGACGAGGGATTACCTCCTGGCCGGATTGGCCGCCGGGATCGCGATGGCCATGAAATACGGCGGCCAGATGATGCTCCTGCCGCTTTTCCTGGCCCATCTGTTCCGCGTCCTGGAGTCCGGCCGGCCCCGCCGGGAAATTTTCCTCAGCCCGAAGCTCATCGGGGCCGGCCTCGTCTTCGCCGCCGCCTTTCTCGCCGGATCCCCCTACATCGTCCTCGACTTCCCGAAGTTCTGGAGCGAATTCCGGTGGCAGACCCGTCATCTCGTCACCGAAGGACACTACGGCTCTTCTCTCGAGGAGTCGGGCTGGGGGTTTTACTTCGCCTACGGGTTCCGGGAGAACGTCGGCCTCCTGTCCCAATTCCTCGTCCTCGGCGGCCTCGTCCTCGCCCTCCTCCGGCGGAGGAGGCGCGATCTGATCCTCCTGTCCTTCCCCCTCGTCCTGTTCCTCCTCATCGCCGGCTGGAAGACGCGGGCGACGCGCTATCTCATGCCTCTCGCCCCGTTCTTCATCCTCGTCGGGGGCGTGTTCCTCGACGCCTGTTTCGTCTGGCTCGGACGGGCGGCCGGACGTCTCCGCCGCCGGACGGCCCGGTTCGCGGCCGGGGCCGCGGGAGTCTTGGCCGCCGCCCTTCTCCTCTACTCCTCGGCCCGGGAGGTCTTCCGGATGAACGAAGCCCTGGCCGCCCGCGACTCGAGGACCATGGCCCGGGACTGGATCCAACAGCACATCGTTCCGGGAACGACGATCGCCATGGAATCCTACGGGCCTCCGATTTCCCGGGACCGCTATACGGTCATCCTCCGCCATTCCCTGAGCGATGTCGACCTCGAATGGCTCTCCCTCCGGAAAGTCGAATACGTCCTCATCTCCGATATCATGGCCGATCGCTTCACCGCCTATCCCCGGGAGTTTCCCCGGGAAAACGCCTTCTACCGAAGCCTCGCGCACGAAGCCGTCCTCATCAAGACCGTCCGGCCCCGCTATCGCGGTCCTCTCCTCGAGATTCATTTTCCGACCATCCGGATCTACCGGCTCAGTCGAGCCCCCCACTATGGATTTCCGGGAAATTTCGGGCGCTACGCCCAGAGCGTTCTCCTCGAGCGGGTGAATGGGGAGTGGAGGGTCCGCAGCGCCGTGGCCGCCTCCTCGCTTTTCGAGACCAAGGAAAAACCCTCCAACCCTTATCTTCGCCTGACCGACGCGGAAGGCCGGGAGATCGGCCGGTTCCGCCTTCACGACGGCGAATTCAGGACGGAGGGGGCGTTTCTCGGCCAGGGCGGAGGGACGATCGCCTCCCTTCCGGAAGGCTCCCGGCTCCATCTCGGCTACGAGTACGCCCTGCGGCCGAACCCCCTTTCCGCCCCCGCCGAAGGCGTTTTCCGGAAGGAAGCGCCCCTTCCCGAAATCGTCGACCGGTCGTCCATCGAAGCCGGCCGATGGGCCTGCGACTATGTTTTCGTCCGTTTCCCCGGAAGGCGGGGGGACGACTATTTCCAGGACGTGGCCCTGACCCGGAGGGGGGAGGCGGCGGACCTCCGCAGCCGGGTCTTCGGGGGGGGCCTCCGCTACCGAGAGGACTTCGTCCGGAATCCCTTCGTCCTCCTCCGAGGCGCCGACGGCGAGGACCTCAAGAAAATCGTCGTTTTCCCGGGAAAGCTGGGCTCTCTCGACGCCGACGCCTTCGCTCCCGCCGGGATCGAGGAGGCCCTTCCCGCTCCTCCCTCCGGCTTCCGGATTCTTGTCGGCTATGACTATTACTTCAACAACTTCAATCCCGGATCGGCCGGCGGACCGGAGATCATCGAGATCCCCCTGCCGGGCCTCCCCGGCGCCCCGGAAAAGCGTTAAGGGCCGCCCGGATTTCCGGAGTCGGGCGGTGTGATATAATTTCGTGAAGTTCGATGGGCAAGACGAAGACGAAAAAGCCGGCCCCGGCCCCCAAGAAAGGGGAGAAACGCCGCCTCGCCGCGGCCGAGGCGGTCGGCATCGTCCTCCTCTTCGTCGCCCTGTATCTTTTCGTCTGCCTAATCAGCTTTGACGGCAAGGACCCTTCCTGGGCCTCCGGCGTTCCGGCCGGGACAAAAGTCCGGAACTGGGGGGGGCACCTCGGCGCCTGGATCGCCGAGGCCCTGCTCCAGGGATTCGGCTTCCCGGCCGTCTTTCTTCCCTTCCTCATCGGGTTCATCGGCCTGCGGGCCGTCCTGGACGGCGAACGTCGGCGCCTCGGCCGGCGGGCGATCCTGGCTTTTTTCGGCCTCTTCATCATCTGTCCGCTCCTCCATCTCCTCTTCCGGACCGTCCTCTGGGGAGGAGTCCGATTCCCGGTCGGGGGCCTCGTCGGCGACCTCCTCGTCTCCGGCCTGGCCGCCGCCCTCAGCGGCACCGGGGCCTTGATATTCATCCTGGCCGCGGCCTCGGTCTATGTCGTGGCCGTCACGGGACTTTCGTTCCGGAAAGCCTTCCTGGCCGTGGGGCGGATGTTCACCTTCTCCTCGCGCGGCATCCGGATCAGAATCGCCGAGCCGGTGCGTCCGCCGAAGGCCCCCCGGCCGGCCAAGGCCCCGCCCGGGGAGGGACGAGCCGCGGCTCAGGCCTCCGCCAGCGAAGCCAAACCCGGACCCGTCCCTGGGCCGGAACGAAAATCCAAGCCCGAGATCAAACGCGGGCCCAAACCGCCGCCGGCCAAGGCCCCCGTCCCGCCGGCGGAACGGCCGCTCTTCCCGGAAGAGTACGAGGGCCGGATGAGATACAATCCGCCTCCCCTAACCCTCCTCGACCCCGGGACCCCGGCCGACGAAATCGACAAGAGCGAGCTTCTCGAAAAGAAGCGCCTGATCGAGGAAAAGCTCCGCGAGTTCGACATCGAGGGCGAGGTCAAGGAATATCATCCCGGACCGGTTATCACGACCTACGAGTTCTACCCCAAGCCGGGGATCAAGATTTCCCAGATCACCAACCTCGCCGAGGACCTCTCCCTGGCCCTGAGCGCCGAATCCGTCCGGATCCAGCGCATTCCCGGCAAGGCCTCGCTCGGGGTCGAAATCCCGAACAACAAGCGGGAAATCATCAAGCTCCGGGACATCCTCGAGTCCGAAGCCTTCCGGGACTCGCCCTCCAAGCTGACCTTCGCCCTGGGCAAGACCGTCCACGACGAAGTCTATGTCACCGACCTGACGGTCATGCCCCATCTCCTCGTCGCCGGGGCCACGGGGACGGGAAAAAGCGTCGCCCTCAACGCCCTGATCGCCAGCATTCTCTACAAGGCCTCGCCCGACGAGGTCAAGCTCATCCTCATCGACCCCAAGCGCCTTGAGTTCTCGCTTTACGAGGGGATCCCCCATCTCTTCGCCCCCGTCATCAACGACCCCAAGAAAGCGGCCGTCGTCCTCCTCGACGCCGTCAAGAAGATGGAGGAGCGCTATTTCCTCCTCCAGCAGCACAAGGTCCGGAACATCGACCAGTACAACCATCACCTCGCCTCGATCCTCCAGGAGAAAAAGGGCCGGCTGACGGACGAGGAGAAGCGCGTCCTCCGGCCGCTGCCCTATCTCGTCATCATCATCGACGAGCTGGCCGAACTCATCATGGTCAGCGGACAGGACGTTGATTTCGCCATCGGCCGCCTGGCCCAGCTGGCCCGGGCCGTCGGCATCCACCTCGTCCTGGCCACCCAGAGGCCTTCGACCGACGTCATCACCGGGACGATCAAGAACAATTTCTCGAGCCGGATCGCCTTCCGGGTCCCGTCCAAGATCGATTCCCGGGTCATCCTCGACGCCAACGGCGCGGAAAAGCTTCTGGGCATGGGCGACATGCTCTTCATCCCTCCCAACTATCCCCGCCTCATCCGCCTCCACTGCTCCTTCGTCTCGATCCCCGAGGTCCGGCGGCTCGTCAACTTCGTCAAGAAGCAGGGCGCGCCCGACTACGACGAGCGGATCTTCGGCTTTCTCCAAAAGACGGGAGGGGGAGAGTTCGGCGACTCCGGCGAGAAGGACGAACTTTACGAGGACGCCGTCCGGCTCGTCCTCCACACCGGCCAGGCCTCGGCCTCCTACCTCCAGCGCAAGCTCAAGCTGGGGTATGCCCGGGCCTCGCGGATCATCGACCAGATGGAGCAGGAAGGCATCCTCGGGCCGTCCGAGGGAAGCAAGCCCCGTGAAATCCTGGTCGACGTCCAGGAATTCCTGAAAGACATGGGGTCGGCCAAGGCCAAGTCCGCTTCGCCGCCCGTGAAGGGGTGAACGGGTGTTCGGCCGGTCCAAGCGATCCGCCGCCCGCCGGGCCCTGGCGGACGCCGACCTCCGCCGCGCCCTCGACAAGGCCGGCGCCGGCCATTTCGGCAAGTACGAGAGAATCCGGACGGAGATTCCCTGGGAAAAGATCAAGGAGGAGGCCCGGGCCATCCGCCGGGCCTGTCTCCCCCGCCTCGAAGAGCTCATCGCCCGCTTCACCGCGGAAGCGGAGCGGGCGGGAGCCAAGGTCCATCGGGCCGCGACCGCCGAGGAGGCCCGGACGATCGTCTCGACCATCCTCGGCGAACGGGGGGTCAGGCGGGTCGTCAAGTCCAAGTCGATGGTCAGCGAGGAAGTCGGGCTCAACGCGCATCTCGAGGCCCAAGGCCTCCAGGTCGTCGAGACCGACCTCGGCGAGTGGATCGTCCAGCTCGCCGGAGAGCGGCCGTCCCACATCACCGCCCCCGCCCTCCACAAGACCAAGGAGGAGGTCGCCGAGCTCATCTCCCGTCATCTCGGCCGAAACGTCCCGGCCGAGATCCCGGCCCTCGTCGAGGTCGCCCGGACGGAGCTTCGGCGTTTTTTCATCGAGGCCGAGGCGGGCCTTTCAGGAGCGAATTTCGCCGTCGCCGAGTCCGGGACCCTGGTCATCGTCTCCAACGAGGGCAACGTCCGGCTGGCCACGACCCTTCCCCCCATCCACGTCGCCCTTATTTCCGTGGAAAAGTTCGTCGAGACGCTCGAACAGGCGACGACCCTCCTCAAGGCGCTCATCACCGGCTCGTCCGGCCTGAGGATGACGTCCTACGTCTCCTACATCACCGGACCGTCAAAGACGACGGACATCGAAAAGGAGCTCGTCGTCGGCGTCCACGGCCCGAGGGAGGTCCATATCGTCGTCGTCGACAACGGCCGGCTGGCGGCGGCCAAGGACGAGGACCTCCACGAAACTCTCCTATGCCTCAAGTGCGGCGGGTGCATGCTCCAGTGCCCCGTCTTCCAGGCCGTCGGGGGGCACGTCTACGGCGGTCCCGTCTATCCCGGAGGGATCGGCGCCCTTCTCACGGCCGTGACCCGGACCCCGAAGGAGGCCGAAAGGCTCCTCGACATGTGCGCCGACTGCCGGAAATGCGAGGCCTTCTGTCCCGTCGGGATCCCGACGAGCGAAATTCTCCTCCGACTAAAGGCCCGGAAAGGGCCGACCTGGCCCGAGCGCGTCCTGTCGGGAGGATTCCGATTCCGCCGGCTCGCCGAGGCCGGGGCCAAGGTCCTCGCCGTCCTCCAGCGTGTTTGGATGAAGGACGGCCGGATCCGGCGAATGCCCACGGTCTGGACCAAGGGCAAACGCTATCCGCCGATCCGCTTCAATAAGGCCGGGGGCCCGGCCGTCGCCGCGACGTCGGGAGACGGAGAGAAAGTCCTGCTCTTCCAGGGGTGCCTGGTGAAGTATTTCTTCCCCGAAGTCCGGGAGGCCGTTCTCAAGGTCCTCCGCGATGGGGAATTCGAAGCCGTCTGCCCGGACGACCAGTCCTGCTGCGGCGCTCCCAGCCGTCATCTCGGCGACGAGCGCGGGGTGAAGGGCCTCGTCGAAGCCAACCTCGAAGTCTTCGCCCGGGAGAATCCCGACATGATCCTGACCGTCTGCCCGACGGGCCATTCGATCCTGACGAAACTCTATCCCGAACTCGACCCCCGGGCCGCCCCCTGGGCGGAGAGGATTTACGATTTCACCGATTTCATGGTTCGCCGGGGCTTTTTTCCCAAGGCTCCCCCAAGCAAAGGCGGGGCCTATTACCATTACCCCTGCCACTATGTCAACGAAATGAAGCTCAAGGAAAGGCCGATCGAGCTCCTCCGGGCCCTGGGGTATAACCCCAAGCCCGACCGGGAGCCCCATGCCTGCTGCGGATTTTGCGGGGTTTTTTCAGCGAAGAATCCCGAAATCGCGGCCCGTTTTCTCGAGGACAAGAAGGCCCGGGTCGCGGAAGGCGGCGAAAACCTCGTCGCCACGGATTGCCCGGGCTGCGTCCTTCAGCTCAAGGCCGGCCTCGCGGACATGGCGACGAAATACGAAGTCGTCCACACGGCCGAACTCGTCGCCCGGGCCCTCGACGAATCCAAGACCTCCGGCTAGCCGACGCGCCTCCAAGGCTTTTTTGCCGGTGATGCGGGCCCCCCGCCTCCGGCCCCCGAGGGCGCCCTCCGATTTCGGGACCTCCCCTTTTCCCATTTCTTGAAGGCGCCCTCGAAAGGGGGAGCCCCGAAACATGTACGCGTCTCGGGGGGTCGCCGGAAAGCGGCTCCCCGGAGACAAACGTCGCTCCCCGGGGAGCCGCCCCGGTCTTGGGGATGGAACGGGGTTGCATCCATTTAGTCGGACCGGCCGGGCCGCCGTGGAAAAATGTTGTCAAACCCTCCGGCGCCCCATATAATCGCCTTCCAGAAGCAAGGATCGACCATGAGTCCCGACGATCCAGGCCACGACCTCGACGAGGCCATCGCCGGATTTCGGACGGTCGTCGGATACAAGGTCCGACGCGCTCTGGGGGCCTGGAATCCGGAGTGGGAGGACGTGACGAACGAGATCCTCGCCCAGGCCGTCGCCAAGGTCCGGTCCGGCGAGTTCCGCGGGGAATCCTCGATCGGGACGTTCATCTTCACGATCACGCGCCGGCGGATCGCCGATTATATCCGGGACAAATCCAGAGTCCTTCGCCACGCTCCCGAGCCGCCTCCGTCGCCCGGGCCGGAGGCGCTGGCCGACCGGCAAGAGCGGGCCCGGCGGCTGACCGCCGCGGTCCGTAAGCTCAAGCCCAAGTACCGCGATATCCTCTATCTTTACCACTTCCAGGGCCTGAGCCGGGAAGAGACGGCCCGAAAGCTTGGCCTGACCCCGATCCAGGTCAGTGATCGGGCCAGCTACGCCCGGAAGCTTCTCCGCCGGCTCCTCGGCCCCTCGTTTTTTCCATCCGGCAAGGCGGGCGGCGACTAAAGGGAGGGGAAAAGACACGGACGCCATGGCCAAATGCGTTTTCGAAGACAGGATCGGCGCTTATCTCAAGGGAGAGCTTCCTCCGGAAGAGGAAGCCCGGTTCGAGGAGCATTATTTCAACTGCCCGGCCTGCTTCCGGGAGACGGCCGAGCGAAGCGACCTCGAGGAAGCTCTCCGGTCCGCCGGCGAGGCCGCCTTCAGGGCGCGGCCGCAGGTCCGTCTGAGGCCGGGGTGGGTCTATGCCGCCGCCGCCGCGGTCGCCGCCGCGGCCGTCATTCTCTCCCTCCCGTCCTCGCCGCCCAAACCGTCGCCGTTCCAATTCCCGGCCGACGAGATCGTCCGCGGGCCGGAGCTGGCCGTCGTCGGTCCGGCCGGCACGCTCGCCGCCCCCCCGGAAGGCCTGGAATGGCGTCCCGTCGCCGGAGCGGCCGTCTATCGGCTGGCCTTGACTTTCGAGGGGGAGGCCATCTGGACGGCCGAGACGGCGGACCAGACGATCGCTCTTCCGGCCGAGGTCCGGAGTCGGCTCGTCGAAGGCCGAACCTACGTCTGGAGAGTCCGGGCCTATGCCGCCGAAGGACGAAGGATCGGCGTTTCCGAACCGACCGCCTTCAGGGTCGGGCGCTAATCCTCGTGGGACGACTCCTCCTCGTAATACATCCGGCCCCGGCCTTCGCTCTCGAAGGCTAGACAGCACATCAACCGGCCGCACAGACCCGAGATTTTCGTCGGGTTGATGAGAATCTGCTGCTGGCGGGCTTTCTGGATGGTCACGGGTTCGAACGATTTCATGAAGGTCGCGCAGCACAGCCCCCGGCCGCAGACGCCGAGTCCGCCGATCATCTTGGCTTCGTCCCGGACGCCGACCTGGCGCATTTCGATCCGCATCCGGAGCTCCTTGGCCAGGTCCCTGACGAGCTGGCGGAAGTCCACCCGGCCCTCGGCCGTGTAGTAGAAAACGCCCTTTTTATCGTTGAAGAAGTAGCGGACGGCCGTGAGTTTCATCGACAGGCCGTGGGCCCGGATCCGCTGGAGGCAATAGGCGAAAGCCCGCCGCTCCTTGTCCCGAAGCCAGCGGAATTTCCGGACGTCCTCGTCGCCGGCGAGACGGATGATCCGCGGGGCTTCCCCAATCCTCTGGGGATGGCGGCAGATCTCGCTCCCGAGGTCGGCGACGACGGCCAGGTCTCCGCCGTACTCGGACTCGACCAGGCAGAGGTCGCCGAGGCGCATCTCGAGCCCCCCTTTCCGGGCCCGGAGCGTTTTTCCCGTGCTCTGGGAAATCAAACAGACGAGATCCGATGCGGTCGACATGTTTCTATCCTATCATCCGGGCGGCCAGGGCGGAGACGAGAAGCCCCGTGTTCAGCCGTCGTTCGAGTCCGGTCAAGGCCCTGTCGAAGGCCTCGACGAGCCGCAATCCCGTCCCGGGAGCCAGGCGGCCGGCGAGCTCGGACAGCCCGGTTTCGAAGTCGGGGTTCAAGAGACGGCCCGGCTCGCCGGCCTCTTGGAGAAGGACGAGGTCCCGGCTGAAGGCCCGGAAGAGCTCGATCTCTTCGGCCAGACCCTCCCTCGCCTCCTTCGTCCGGCGGGGGAGGGCCCAGCGCCGGATGAAGTCCGCCCCGCCCCGGCCGTCGACGAGCCCGGAAAAAGCCGCCCAGGCTTCGGCCCGCCGTTTCTCGGCCAGGTCCCAGTCTTCCTCCAGGGCCCGGTCGAGGTCGCCGCGGACGAGGAGGGCGATCGTCCGGGCCCGCTCTTCCGGGCAGCCCCGCCGGAGGAGAATCCGCTCGATCTCCTCGGAGGCGACGGAGGCGAAGACGAGCCTCTGGCAGCGGGACTTGATCGTCGGCAGGACGAGGTCGGGATTCTCGCTGAGAAGGATGAATGTCGACGAGGGCGACGGCTCCTCCAGGACTTTCAGGATCGCGTGCCCGGCGTCGTCGCTCATGAGACCGACGTCCCAGATGAACACGCGCCGCTTCCCCGAGAGGGGCCGAAGGCCGGCCCATTGCTTCAATTCCCGGAATTGGACGATGCCGAGGGAAGACCTCGTCTCCTCGACTCCGTTTTTCCTGACTTGGGGACGGATGATCTCGAGGACGTCGGGATGACGCCCGTCGGCGATCGTCCGGCAGGACGGGCATCTCCCGCAGGCGTCGTCCGCCCGTTCGAGGCAATTCAAGGCTTGAGCCAGGGCCAAAGCCGTCCGGCGCTTGCCGACGCCGGGGGGGCCGACGAAGAGCAAGGCGTGAGGGAGGCGTCCCCGCCCGAGGGTGCGGCGAAGGACCGCCTTGATCCGCGCGTTGCCGGCGATGTCGTCGAAGCCCATGGAATCCGCCTAGGCTCCCGATGCGGTCCCCGGAAGGACGCGGCGAAGATATTCGGCCGTATGCGACCCCTCCGCGGCGGCGACCTCTTCCGGACTCCCCGCGGCGACGATCCGGCCTCCCTCCTCGCCGCCTTCGGGACCCAGGTCGATAATATAGTCGCAATACCGGATGACTTCAAGGTTGTGCTCGATGGCGACGACCGTGTTACCCCGTTTGACGAGTTCGGCCAGCAGTTCGAGGAGCTTGCGAACATCGTCGAAATGAAGACCGGTCGTCGGCTCGTCGAGGAGGTAAAGCGTCCGGCTCGAAGACCTTCGGCCGAGCTCCTTGGTCAGCTTGACCCGCTGGGCCTCGCCGCCCGATAAGCTCGGCGCCGGCTGACCGAGACGGATGTAGCCGAGACCGACCCGGCGCAGGGCCGCCAGCTTGCGCTTGATCTGGGGATGGGCCTTGAGGAGTTCGAAGGCCTCCTCGACGGTCATCGACAGAAAGTCGGCGATCGACCGGCCTTTGTAGCGGACGGCCAGCGTCTCCTTGTTGTAGCGAAGGCCTCGGCAGCGGTCGCAGGTGACGAAGACATCGGGCAGGAAATGCATTTCGACCCGGCGGAGGCCCGCGCCTTGGCATTCCTCGCACCGTCCGCCGGCGACATTAAACGAGAACCGGCCGGGGCCGTAGCCCCGGATCTGGGCCTCCTGGGTCCGGCTGAAGAGCTGGCGAAGGTCGGCGAACAGGCCCGTATACGTCGCCGGGTTGGACCGAGGCGTCCGGCCGATGGGCTTCTGGTCGACCGAGATGACTTTGTCGATCGCCTCCGCCCCCTCGACGGCCGTGTGGGCGCCGGCCCGAAGCCGAGCGTCAAGGAGGCTGTTCTGGAGGCTGCGGAAGAGGATGTCGTAGACGAGGGTGCTCTTGCCGGACCCGGAGACGCCCGTCACCGCGGTCATGCAGCCCAGGGGAATCCGGGCATCGATCTCCCGAAGGTTGTGCTCCCGGGCGCCGCGGACGACGATCCAACCCTGCGGCGCGCGCCGCGAGGAGGGAAGGGGGACCTTGAGGTCGCCCCGGAGATACTTGGCCGTCAGCGACTCCGGGGAACCGAGGATCGCCGGCAGGGGTCCTTGGGCGACGATCCGCCCGCCCTGCTCGCCCGCGCCGGGGCCGAGGTCGAGGATGAAGTCGGCCGCCCGGATCGTCTGCTCGTCGTGCTCGACGACGAGGACCGTGTTGCCGTCGTCTCGAATGCGCCGGAGCAGGGCGATGAGACGGCCGTTGTCGCGCTGATGAAGTCCGATTGTCGGTTCGTCGAGGACGTAGAGTATGCCGCGGAGCCGGGCCCCGATCTGGGCGGCCAGGCGGACCCGCTGGGCTTCCCCGCCCGAGAGCGAGCGGGTCGTCCGGGCGAGCTCGAGATAGGAAAGCCCCAGCTCCCCCATGACCTCCAAGCGGGCCAGGATTTCCTTCCGGATCTTGGAGACGACGGCCTCCAGGGCCGGGGGGAACTCCAAGGTCCGGATCAGGCCGGCCAGATGTCCCGGGGGAAGACGACTCATCTCGTCGATGTTTTTCCCGCCGACCCGGACGGCCAGGCTCTCGGGCTTGAGGCGGGCGCCGCCGCAGGCGGGGCAGACCTCCTCGGTCAGCTCGACCTCGCCCCACTCGTTCGTCGCGGTCGCATGGCCGAGGCCGTGGCAGCGGGGGCAAGCGCCGTAGGGGCTGTTGAAGGAAAAATGGCGGGGTTCGAGATCGGGGAGGCCGCGGCCGCAGACCGGACAGAGGAGACGCCGGGAGTAATACGTCTCCCGGCCGTCGGGCCGGAGGAGAAGGACTTCGCCTTCGCCGAGCTCCAGGGCCCGGTCGACCGCCTCTTCGAGCCGCCGCTTCGAAGACGCGGAGAGGCGGAGGTCGTCGACCAGGACTTCGGCCGTATGGGCCTTCGTCCTGGCCAGGACGATCTCCTCCTCGAGGTCCCGGAACTCCCCGTCGACGCGGACCCGGAGATACCCCTTCCGGCGGAGGCGGTCGAAGAGGCGGTGGGATTCTCCCTTGCGGCCCTTGATGACCGGGGCCAGGACCTTGACCCGCCCCCGACCGGCGGTCTCCAGGACCCGGCCGACGATCTCGGACGGCGTCTGGGAGTGGACTTCCCGGCCGCAGTCGGGGCAGTGCGGCCGGCCGGCCCGGGCGAAGAGAAGGCGGAGAAGGTCGTAGGTCTCGGTCACCGTCCCGACGGTCGACCGGGGATTGGCCGAGACCGTCTTTTGGTCGATGGAAATCGCCGGGGAAATGCCTTCAATGGCCTCGACCTCGGGCTTCTCCATCATCTCCAGGTACTGCCGGGCGTAGGCGGACATGCATTCGATGTAGCGCCGCTGGCCCTCGGCGAAAAGGGTGTCGAAGGCGAGCGAGGACTTGCCCGAGCCGGACGGCCCGGTGACGACGATGAGCCGGTTGCGGGGAAGGCGGACGTCGATGCCCTTCAAATTGTGCGTCGCCGCTTTCTTGACGACGATTTCATTCAGCATAACCCGATATTTTACCACAATCCGGCCCGCCGCGGACGGGAGCGAAACGGCCCCGGGAATGTGATAAAATCCGGACCATGAGCCGGACCGAGAATCTCTTCCAGGCCCTCGAGACGCTCCGCGACGCCGGCCTCAAGGACGACGCGATCACGGCCGTCAAACATCTCCCCGCCCAGGAGGGCCGCTACGTCGAATATCCGGCCGAGGTCCATCCGGCCCTGGTCGAGGCTTTTCGGCAGAGGGGGTTCGACCGCCTGTTCACCCACCAGCATTCGACCTGGGAGGCCGTCCGCCGGGGCGAAAACGCCGTCGTCGTGACCCCCACGGCTTCCGGCAAAACCCTCGGCTACAACCTCCCCGTCCTCGACGCCATCCTCAAGGACCCCTCGGCCCGGGCTCTTTATCTCTTCCCGACCAAGGCCCTGGCCAACGACCAGCGGGCCGGGCTCGATGAGACGATCGCCAAGCTCCCGGCCGAAATCCGGATCTTCACCTACGACGGCGACACGCCCCAGGACGCCCGCAAGGCCATCCGGGCCAGGGGGCATATCATCCTGACCAATCCCGACATGCTTCACGCCGGGATCCTTCCCCACCACACGAAGTGGATCAAGCTGTTCGAGAACCTCAAATACGTCGTCGTCGACGAGCTCCACAACTACCGGGGGATTTTCGGGTCGCACCTGGCTAATGTCTTCCGCCGCCTGAAGAGGATCGCCCGCTTCTACGGGTCCGACCCGCGGTTCATTCTTTCCACGGCGACGATCGCCAATCCCCTGGAGTTCGCCGAGAGGATGATCGAAGCCCCGGCGACCCTCATCGACCAAAGCGGCGCCCCCCGCGGCGACAAATTCATCCTGTTCTATGTCCCCCCGGTCGTCAACCGCTTCCTCGGCATCCGCCGCTCCTACGTCCAGGAGGCCCGGCGGATCGCCGCGGTTTTCCTCCGCCAAGGCCTCCAGACGATCGTCTTCGCCCAGAGCCGACTCATCACCGAGGTCCTCTTGACCTATCTCAAGGAGGATATCGAACGAACGGTCAAGGACGAGGGCCTCGTCCGCGGCTACCGGGGCGGCTATCTCCCGGAAAAACGGCGGGAGATCGAGAAGGGCCTGAGGGAGGGGAAAATTCTGGGGGTCGTCTCGACCAACGCCCTCGAGCTCGGGATCGACATCGGGACCCTGGACGTGGCCGTCCTGGCCTCCTACCCGGGCTCGATCGCCTCGACTTGGCAGCGGATGGGCCGGGCCGGCCGGAAAACGGGCGCCTCGGCCGCCGTCCTCGTCGCCTCGAGCGCCCCCCTCGACCAGTTCATCGTCCACCATCCCGACTACTTCTTCGGGAAGAGCCCCGAGCGGGCCTTGATCAATCCCGACAATCCGACCATCCTGACGAATCACCTCGAATGCGCCGCCTTCGAGCTTCCCTTCCGGGACGGAGAGGCCTTCGGCCGGGCCGAGATCGGGGACATCCTGAAGTTTCTCGAGGAGGAGAAGCTCGTCCACCACGCCAAGGACAAGTGGTACTGGACCTCCGACGCCTACCCGGCCGACGGGGTGAGCCTCCGCTCGATCTCCTCGGACAACTTCGTCGTCGTCGACACGACCGGAAAGACCCGCGTCCTGGCCGAGGTCGACTTTCCCTCGGCCCTGACGACCCTCCACGAAAAGGCGATCTACATCTGCGAGGGAGAGCCCTACTTCGTCGAGAAGCTCGATTTCGCCGAGCGCAAGGCCGTCGTCAAGAAGACCGACGCCGATTACTTCACCGACGCCATCGACTACACGAAGATCAAGATCCTCGACGCCTTCGACCGGAAGCGGCTCGACCGATTCGAGGCCCGGCACGGCGAAGTCCACGTCGCCACCCAAGTCGTCGGCTTCAAGAAAATCAAATTTCAGACGATGGAAAACGTCGGATCCGGCGACCTCAGCCTTCCCCAGAATGAAATGCACACGACGGCGTACTGGATGACCGTCCCCGCCTCCCTCCTCCAGGCCCTGCCCTTCGGCCTCGAGGAGAAAATCAACGGCCTCCACGGCCTGGCCTACGTCCTCCACCACGTCGCCCCCTTCTTCCTCATGTGCGACCTCCACGACCTCGGGGTTTCGATCGGCGACAACGCGACCGGCGAGTCGATCCCGCCCCGCTCGCTCGCGGCCCGGATCCCTCCGCCCCAGCGGCCGGCCGGGGCCGGCCCGGACTTCGAGCCCAACATTTTCCTCTACGACAACTATCCCGGCGGGATCGGCCTCAGCCCGTCGCTCCTCGAGCTCGACAAGGCTCTCCTCGACTACAGCCTCAAGACGATCGCCGCCTGCCCGTGCGAAGCCGGCTGCCCCTCGTGCGTCGGCCCGGTCGCCGAGAGCGGCGAGCGGGCCAAAGCCGTCGCCCTCGAGATCCTCTCCCGTCTCCTGTCTTGATCTTTGGCTCTCTTCTGTTCGGCCTGGGTGAATATCAATACTCCAAAGCCTTGCAAACGGCTCCAAGGGCGCGGCGGCCGCGCAAAACGGCGGCGATGCCCGAGAAACAAACGGTTCGACGTTCAAAGCCGGCGCGTTGAAGCGCCCCGGGCGGCCGTGATATCATGGGGCGAACGCCGATGAACATCTTCAATCTCCTCGCCAAAGCGACCCTCGTCGTCCAGGCCGTCATCCTCGTCCTTCTCTTTTTCTCGGTCTTTTCCTGGACGATCATCTTCTTCAAGCGCCGGACCCTCCGTCTCGCCTCCTCCCAAAACCAAACGTTCCTCGAGGCCTTCAAGGCCCGCCGGGCCCTCGGCGAAATCCACGAGGCGGCCAAGGGCTTGAAGAACAGTCCCCAGGCCGCCCTCTTCCAGGCCGGATACAAGGAAATCGCCTACTTGGCCAAGAACCGGAGAGACGGCGGACCGGCCGGCGGCGGGGCGAGCCTCGACAACCTCAGCCGGGCTCTGGCCAAAGCCGCCAACGCCGAAGTCGCCAAGATGGAGAAGCTGATGCCCTTCCTGGCGACGACGGGGAGCGTTTCGCCGTTCATCGGCCTCTTCGGAACGGTCTGGGGGATCATGCACACGTTCTTCACCATCGGGGTGACCCGGTCGACCAGCCTGATGTCGGTCGCCCCGGGAATCGCCGAGGCCCTGATCGCCACGGCCGTCGGCCTCTTCGCGGCCATTCCGGCCGTCATGGCCTACAACTTCTTCCTTCACCGGATCAAGGATCACATCTCGGACATGGAGGACTTCTCCCTCGAACTCCTCAGCATCGCGGAGCGTCTCTATGGTCCTTCCTAGGATGCCGTCGCTCCGGGCCAAGCGCGAGATCGGCACGGCCCTCTCCGAGATCAACGTCACCCCCTTCGTCGACGTCATGCTCGTCCTCCTCGTCATTTTCCTGGTCACGGCCCCGATGATGCAGAGCGGCATCGGGGTGGACCTGCCGACGGCCGAGACCGACACCGCCCCGGCCGAGGAGGGGGTGACCCTGACCGTCGACGCCGACCGGTTCATCTACCTCGGGCCCTCCATCATCAACATCAACCTCCTTGAACGAAGGCTCCACGAAGCCTTCGCCGGCAAGCCGAAGAAAATCGTCTTTCTCAAGGCCGACCAGAGCCTTCCCTACGGCTACATCGTCGACATCCTGGACATCGTGAAAAAAGCCGGCATCGAGACCCTCGGCCTCATCGCCGAGCCCAAGCCGAAATCGAAGGAGAGCCGGCAATGAGCCTGTCGCTCCGGTCTCACGGACCGGCCTTCAAGCGGGCCATGACGATCTCGGCGGTCCTCCATGCCGCTCTCTTCGGGCTCATCGCCGCCAATCCCCAACTCCCCACCCGCCCCCCGGCCAAGGGCGTCATCCACTACATCCCTCTCGGCGGAGGAGGCGGCGGGCTGTCCGGTCCGCCGGGCGGCGGAGGCGGGTCCCGGTTGGTGGAGACCCCCCTGCCCAAGGAGACCCTCCGCGACCTGACCACGATCCAGAAGCTGGAAGCCCAGAACACGCCCCCATCCGAATTGCGCTACCCGGCCGAAAAGCCCAAAACGACCCCCAAAAAAGCGGCCGACAAGAGGTCCGTCGTCTCCAAGCCCGACCCCAAGGCCAAGACGGGCGCGGCCGCAACGACGGCCGGGGCCGGGCAAGCGGGCGGAGGCGGCGGAGGCGGCGGAGGCTCGGGGCTTTCCTTCGGCCCGCCGGGAGGGGGCGGCGAGGGATTCGGCTTCGGCGGCGACCCGGGCTTGTCGGATTTTCCCTTCACGTGGTACGTCGAGGACATCCGCAAGAAAGTCTACGAGAGCTGGATCGTCTCGGTCATCCAGATCGGGACGGAAAAGCCCCTGACGACCTGGGTCTATTTCCGGATCTTCCGCGACGGCTCGACCTCCCGGGTCGAGGTCAAGGCGGCGAGCGGACTCCAAGTCTTCGACATGGTCGCCGTCCGGGCGATCACAAACGCCCGGTTCGCCCCCCTCCCCCCCGAATACGACCAGGAGTATCTCGGGATCAACCTCGTCTTCGAGCACGTCAGATGAAAAAGCGCCTTCTCCTTCTTGGCCTGGCTCCCTTGGCCGCCGCCTTCCTCGGGACGGCCCAGCAGGACATCTGGATTCTCATCGACGGCGGGCGTCCGGCCTACGCCTTCGCCCTTCCGGCCTTCATCGCCGAAAACGAGCCGGCGAAATCCACGGCCGAGGAGGCCCGTCGGATCTTCGAGGCCGACATCCGGTACACCCGGATTTTCCAGCTCCTCCCGACGACCTATTACAGCTACATCCGCCCCCTCGATCCCAAGAACATCTTTTACAAGGACTGGGTCTCGATCCAGGCGAGCCTCCTGTTCGTCGGGGTTCTCGGAGAGAGCCCGGCCGGGGAGCTGACCTTCGAAGGCCGCCTTCTCGACGTCAAGTCCGAGCGCCAGATCGTCGGCCGGCGCTACCAGGCCGGCAAAGGCGACCTCCGCTACATGATGCACCGGATGGCCGACGAAATCATGAAGGCCTTCGGCGAAAAGCCGATTTTCACCTCGAAAATCGCCTTCGTCTCGAACCGGGACGGAAACAACGAAATCTACTTCATGGACTACGACGGGGCCCGCCAGGAGCGGTTCACCTTCAACACCGTCCGGGACTACATGCCGGCCTTCGCCCCCGAGGGCCGGCACATCGCCTACACCTCCTATCGAGGTCTCCAAGCGGGGCTCTACCTCGACGACATTTACGAGAGCCGAAGGACGACGATCGCCGTCAAGGGGACGAATTACGCCCCCGCCTTCACGGCCGACGGCAAAAAGCTGGCCTTCTCCTCGTCCATGGACGGCAACGCCGAGATCTACGTCGCCGAGGTCGAGTACAATCCGACCCGCATCGGGCGGATCCGCCGCCTGACCTTCAACCCGGCGGTCGACACGGCCCCCTCCTGGTCGCCCAACGGCCGGGAAATCGTCTTCACCTCGGACCGCGGGGGCACGCCGCAGATCTACATCATGGACGCCGAGGGGGCCAACCCCCGCCGGATTTCCTTCGGGTCCAACCACCATGACGCCCCGGCCTGGTCCCCCAACGGGGACAAAATCGCCTATGTCGCCCGGGTCGACAGCGTCTTCGACATCTACCTCTACCATGTCCAAAGCGGCCAGGTCCGGAAGCTGACGGAGTCCAACGCCCGAAACGAGTCGCCCGCCTGGTCGCCCGACGGCCGTCACCTCGTCTTCACCTCGAACATGAGGGGGGGCCTCCAGATTTTCGCCGTCGACGCCGACGGCCAGAACCTTCGCCAACTGACGACCCAGGGGGAGAACAAGCTCCCCGACTGGTCGAATTGAGGCCCCCGGATTTCGCCCGGTTTTCGTTGACAGGACTCGAGCTTTCAGTGTATAAAAGAGAGAACTTCTTTGAAAAGGAGGCCCTATGAAAAGAGCGCTGATTCTGGTCATGGTGTGCGTCTTGGCCGTCGCCTTCGCCGTCTCCTGCAAGCCGAAGACGAAGCCGACCCCCCCGCCGCCGCAGGTCAAGGAGCAGCCCAAGGTCGAAAAAGTCGTCGAACCGGCCCCCGTCAAGAAGCCCGAGCCGACCGAGGAAGAGCTCTTCATGAGCAAATCTCTCGAGGCCCTGAACAAGGAAAAGCCCCTGGCGATGATTTATTTCGACTACAACAAGTTTTTCGTCCGCGACGACGCCCGGCCCGTTCTCGAGACCAACGCCTCCTGGCTCAAGAGGTGGACCTCGACGAAGATCCTCATCGAAGGCCACTGCGACGAGCGGGGCACCGAGGAGTACAACCTCGCCCTGGGCGAAAAGCGGGCCAAGAGCACGTCCGACTACCTCCAGTCCCTCGGCATACCCGCCGAGAGGCTCCGGACGATCTCCTACGGCAAGAGCCAGCCCCTGGACATGGGCTCCAACGAGGCCGCCTGGGCCAAGAATCGGCGGGCCCAATTCCTGATCATCGAAAAGTAAAGCCCCCCGATGAAGCGCGCGCTGGGGCTCGCCGTCGTCCTCGCCCTCGCCGCGGGAGCCGCGCCCCAGGACCGGAGCAAGAAGGCCTATGAGCTCATGTACGAGGACGTCCAGCTCCTCAAGCAGCAGTTCGCCCGCTTCGAGAAGCGCCTCGAGCAGGCGGGCGACGACCTCCGCCTTCTCCGGGACCAAGTCAGGGACCTGGCCGCGCAATTCAAGGGCTTTCAGGCCGAACAGGCGCGAAGCCAAGAGAGCTTCCGGAACGTCCCTCCCCAGATTCAGGCCGTCCTCGAGCTCCTGAATCAAATCGAGGGCCAGATCCTCCGGCTGGCCGCGGACGTTCAAGGATTGAGGACCCGGCCCGAGACGGCGGCCGAGCCCGAAGCCGGCCGGGGGGCCGAGGGTTCCCCGACCGAGAAACCGGCCGCGAAACCGGCGGAAAAGAAGGAGCCGCCGCCTCCTCCACCGGCCTCGGTCGAGGCCAATGTCCTCTACCAGACGGCCTTGGCCGACTTCGAAAAAGGCCATTACGACCTCGCCCGCGACGGATTCAAGTTGTACCGGGAGCAGAATCCGGCCAGCCCCTTGGCCGACGACGCCTTGTATTATGTCGGCGAATCCCTCTACGTCCAAAAGAGTTTCGTCCCGGCGATCGAGGCCTTCGACGAGCTCATCGTCTCCTATCCGACCGGGAACAGGGTCGCCGTCGCCTATCTCAAGAAAGGCTACGCCCTGGCCGAGTTGAAGAGAAAAGACGAGGCCGTGGCCGTCCTCAAGCTTCTCGTGTCGAAATATCCCTTGGAAGAGGCGGCCAAGCACGCCCAGGAAAAGATCAAGGAGCTCGCGGGAAAACAATGAGAGACGTCAACAGCCTGAACAAGGTCCTCTTGATCGGCCGCCTCGGCCAGAGGCCGGAAATCCGGCTCATCCCCCAACGCGACCGGTCCATCGCCCGGTTCAGCTTGGCCACGAACGAACGGTTCTACAACCCCCAGACGAACGAGGCGACGATCCGGACGGAATGGCACCGGATCATCGCCTGGGGCAAACTGGCCGAGTTCTGCGAGCGGATGCTCGACCAGGGAAAGCAGATCCTCATTGAGGGAAAACTTCGGACCCGGAGTTGGCAGGACCGGGAGGGCAACAAGCGTTCTTCGACCGAGGTCGAGGCCTTCAACATCGTCCTCCTCGGCCCCCGCGAACCACAGCCGCCGCGGGCCCAGGAAGCCGAGCCCGCGTATCCCGAATCCTCGACCGCCCCGGCGGATTTTCCGGCCGACGAGGAGCATCCCTCGGGCGGCGGGGACGAGGGCGGCGATGAAGTCCCCTTCTGACGAAGAGCGGGGCGTCCGGGACCTCGTCCGCGAAGACATTCGGCCTTGGGGGAAATTCCGGGTCTATCCCCACGACAAGGCCGGCAGCCTCAAAATCATCACCGTCAATCCCGGCGCTTCGCTCTCCCTTCAATTCCACCGCCGGCGGGCCGAATTCTGGGTCGTCCTCGACGACGGGCTCGAAGTCACGGTCGGAGACCGGACCTTCCGGCCCCGGCCGAACGAAGAGGTCTTCATCCCCAGGAAGACGCCCCACCGCCTTCGGGGGGTCGGCGACCGGCCGGCCCGGGTCATGGAGCTCTGGCTGGGACGCTCGGAGGAGGACGACATCGTCCGCCTCGAGGACCTCTACGGCCGATCCTGATCGGTTCCCTCCGGCCGGGCTTCGGCCGCTCAGGACGGGCGGCCGAGCATCAAGAACGCTTCCGGGTGCTTGACCAGGAGCTTCTCGATGAGATACTCCTCGACCTCCTGGGCCGTCCGGAGGCTCATGGCCTGATTTACGACCCGGCGGACGGTTTTCATCTCGATCGCCCGGAGGGCTTTCTTGACCCTCGGGATGAAGATCGGGTTCATGCTGAAGGTCCGGAGGCCGAAGCCGAGCAGAACCATGGCCGAGAGCGGGTCGGCGGCCATTTCCCCGCAAATGGCGACGTCCTTGCCTTCGGCTTGGGCGGCGGCGATGACGAAGCGAATGAGCCGGAGGATGGAGGGGTGGAGGGGCTTGTAGAGATAGGAGACGTAGTCGTTCGACCGGTCGACGGCCAGATAGTACTGGATGAGGTCGTTCGTGCCGATGCTGAAATAGTCGACCTCGCGGGCGAGGATGTCGGCGATCGCCGCCGCGGCCGGGACTTCGATCATGACCCCCAGGGGAACGGCCGGGTCGAAGGGGACGCCCTGGGATTCGAGGTCGCCCTGGGCTTCCCGGAGGATGGCCTTGACCTCGCCGATCTCCTCGACCTCGGTGATCATCGGGAAGAGGATCCGGACGTTCCTCTTGACGCTGGCCCGGAGGATGGCCCGGAGCTGCGTCCGGAACAGCTCCCGGTTCTTAAGGGAGAAGCGGATCGCCCGGAGGCCGAGGGCCGGGTTGGGCTCCTGTTCGATCCGGAGCTGGGGCAAGGCCTTCTCGCCGCCGATGTCGATCGTCCGGATGTAGACGGGGTGCGGATAGACCTCCTCGGCCAGCCGCCGGTAAACGGCGAGATGGTCCTCCTCCGAGGGGAGGGTCGTGCTCTGGAGATAAATGAACTCCGAGCGAAAAAGGCCGATTCCCTCCGCTCCGTAGGACAGGGCGTGGCCGATCTCCTCGGGGAGCTCGATGTTGGCCATCGGGATGAACCGGACCCCGTCGAGCGTCTCGGACCTCCATTTCGCGACTTTCCGCAGCTCCCGCCGGTAGGCCTCGTATTTCGCCTGCTTGCCCTGAAACTCCTTGCGGACGGCCGGCGGAGGGTTGATGATGACTTCGCCGTCCGTCCCGTCGACGATGAGCCAGTCCCGGCCCGTGACTTTGACCGTCGCGTCGCGAAGGCCGACAACGGTCGGGATGTCGAGGGACCTGGCCAGGATGGCGGCATGCGATGTCTGCCCCCCCATGTCCAGGGCGATGGCCAAGACGCCGCCCTGGCTCAGGAGGAGGGCGGCCTCGGACGGGAGAAGATCGCGGGCGACGAGGATTTTCCCCCGGCTGTCCGGCGGCGGAGCGGCTTCGGGGACGGCCAAGTTCTTGTAGATTTTCACGAGGACGTCGGTGACGTCGGACTGCCGCTGCTTGAAATACTCGTCGGCGATGGCCTCGAAGACCCGCCGGTAGCCGTCATGGACCTCGGCCAGGGCCGATTCCGAGCGGACGTTCTCTTCCCGAAGGAGACGTTCGAGGCTCGCGCGAAGGGTCGGGTCGTCGAGGATCAGGAGATGGGCTTCGAAAATGAAGGCGTGTTCCTCGCCGATCCGGGCTTCGATCTCGGTTTTGAGCCGGCCGATCTCTTCTCGGGTCCGTTCGACGGCCGCCCGCAATCGTCCGACCTCCTCCTCGACCCGGTGCGGGGGGAAATACTCCTTCCTCTGGGAGAAGATGACCGGAGCCGTGAGGAAGACCTCTCCCATGGCGATGCCCGGCGACACGCCGATGCCGCGAAGGCGGGTGAACTCCATGGCTGCCCGGAATCCCTATTCTTTCTCGCCGAAGCGGCCGTCGATGAGGTCGAGGAGGGCCCGGAAGGCCGCCTCCTCGTCCGCGCCCCTGACCCTGAGGTTGATCGTCGAACCCTGGGTCGCGGCCAGGGTTAGGATCCCCAGGATGCTCTTCCCGTCGATGTCGCTGCCGTCCTTTTCGATCCGGACTTCGGATTCGAACCGGTTGGCCGTGTTGACGAATTTGACCGCGGCCCGGGCGTGGAGGCCGAGCTTGTTCTTGATGTGGACGTCGCGGCGGATCATCGGGCCCTCATGGGGACTTGGCGGCGAGGAGGGCGCTGGCCAAATGGATGTTCTTCCGGCCCTGGTCGACGACCTTCCGGGCGACCTCCCGGAGGTTGTTCGATCGCTGGAGGGAGACGAATTTGATGAGCATGGGGAGGTTCACTCCCGTGATGATTTCGACCTGGCCGTCTTTCTGGAACGAAAAGCTGAGGTTCGACGGCGTCCCGCCGAACATGTCGGTGAAGATGACGACCCCGCTGCGCTGGTCGACGCGCTTGAGGCCGGCTCCGATTCTCCGCTTCGATTCCTCGACGTCGTCGTACCAGCCGATGGATACGGCCTCGATGTTGGGGGCCTCCCCGAGGATGATCGACAAGGCGTTGAGGAATTCCTCTCCGACCTTGCCGTGGGCGACGATGACTCCGCCGATCATTTGCGCGCGTCCCGGTGCGTGACTTTTATATCATACTTTCTCCGGCGGAGTGAATCGGCCAAGGCTTCTCCGACGACGACCGACCGGTGGCGGCCGCCGGTGCACCCGACGGCGATGACGGCCTGGCTCTTCCCCTCCTCGGCGAATTTGGGAAGGAGGAAGCGGACGAACCGAACGAGCTCGGCCAGGAAGGCCGAGGTCTCGGCCTGGCCGAGGACGAAGGCCCGGACCCGGCGGTCCGTTCCCGGCAGGTCGCGGAGGTCCTGGCGGTAGAAAGGATTGGGGAGAAACCGGGTATCGAAAACGAGGTCGGCGTCCAAGGGAAGGCCGTATTTATGGCCGAAGGTCATGATTTCGAGCCGGAGACGCCGCCGGCGGGGCTCCAGGAACCGGCGGATGAACACGTCCCGGAGATGGGCGATCGTCATGCCGGACGTGTCGATGACCTCGTCCGCCAGGAGTTTGATCGGGGCGAGACGCCGCCGCTCGGCCTTGATGCCTTCCCGGGCCGAGCGGCGCCTCCCCAGGGGGTGAGGGCGCCGGCTTTCGCTGAAACGATGGAGGAGGGTCTCGTCCGAAGCATCCAAGAAGATGAGCCGGGCGGACGATGTCTTCCAGATTTCCTGCCAGACCCGGGGAAAGTGCCCCAGGAACCCCGGCTCTCGCAAGTCGGCCACGAGGGCGATCCGGTCCAGGCCGACCTCCCCTTTCCGCCAAAGCCCGACGAAGAAGGGGATGATCTTGGCCGGCAGGTTGTCGACGCAAAAAACCCCCGAGTCCTCCAAGGCTCTGAGGGCGACGGACTTGCCCGAGCCCGAAAGGCCGGTGATGATCAGAAATCGGTTGTCGCGGGTGGTCATAGGGCCCGCCTCCGGTTGGCCTCGAGGGCCCGGTCGAGACGCCGGACGATCTCCTCCGCGGCCTGATATCCCCGGCGCCGAAGATGCTCGACCTGGCAGGCGACCTCGATGAGCGTGGCGATGTTCCGGCCCGGGGCCACGGGGAGGTTGAGCTGGGGAATCCGGGCCCCCAGGATGTCCTTGTCCTCGGGAAAGCGGAGCCCGAGGCGGTCGTATTCCTTCTTCCGGGTCCATTTCTTGAGGCGGATGACGAGGTCGATCGACGAGGCGGCCAGGGTCGAGCCCCGGCCGAAAATGGCCCGGATATTGATGATCCCCAGCCCTCGGATTTCCATGAAAAACCGGCCCAGGGCCGGGGCCCGGCCGATAATGCGGCCTCTCCTCGTCCGCCGGACTTCGACGACGTCGTCCGAGACGAACTGGTGACCCCGAGAAACGAGCTCGAGGGCGCTTTCGCTTTTCCCGACCCCGCTGTCGCCGATGATGAGGACCCCCACCCCGAACATCCGCAGGAGTCCCCCCGAAATGACGGTCGGGGGCCGGGGCGGGCTCATTCGATGCGGACGAGGCCGTAGTGCCCGTCTTTCCGGCGAAAGAGGACCGACCAGCGGTCGAATTCCGTCGTCCGGAAGACGAGGACGTCCTTTTTCCGAAGGTCGAATTCGACGACGGCCTCCTCGACCGTCATCGGCTTGGCCTCGACGTAGTCGACGGCGATGATCCGGGGGGCCGGCTCGACCCGTCCGGCCGGGGGTTCGGAGAGGGTTTTCCTCTCCCTTCCCCCGCGGCGCTTCTTGGCCCTGAACTTCTCCCTTTCTTTCTTCAGCTTCTTCTCCAGGCTGTCCAGGGCCAGGTTCAGGGATTGGAGCATGTCGGGGCTGTCTTCGGTGACGACCAGGCGTCCCCCCTTGGCCTGGAGATGGATTTCGGCTCTCTGACGGTTTCGTTCCCCGGCGAGGATGACCTCGACCTTGGTCACGAAGCCCATGAGCTTCTTGAGTTCGGCCAGCCTCCGGTCGCAGACGGCCTTGATTTCCGGGGCGAGCGTCGCCCGCCGGGCCGTGATATGAACGTTCATGAAGACTCCTCCATGAGGAACTTTCGCTTACGGATATGGGACGGCGGGATGCCGAGCTGCTGGCGGTATTTCGCCACCGTCCGGCGGGCGAGGCGGAAATTCTCCCGGCGGAGGACCTCCTCGATCTCCATGTCGGACAATGGCCGCCCCTTGTCCTCAAGGTCGACGAGATGTCGGATTCGGTCCTTGATCCGGAGGGTCGAGATTTCCTCGCCCGTTTCGCCGTGAAGGGACTTGTGGAAGAAGTATTTCAGGGAAAACGTCCCCCGGGGGGTGAGGATGAACTTGTTGGCCACGACCCGGCCGACGGTCGATTCGTGGACCCCGATCTCCTGGGCGATTTCGAGGAGGGTCAGGGGACGGAGGCCCTCGATGCCCTTTTCCAGGAAATCCCTCTGCCGCTCGACGACGGCCGAGGCGACCTTGTAGATCGTCTGGTCGCGCTGGTCGAGGCTCCGGAGGAACCAGAGGGCCTTTTTCATCTTGTCCTTGAGATAACGGTAAGCCTCGGGATTGTCCTTGAGGGCCTTGGCCAGGAGCTGACGGTAGTAGGCGTTGATCCGAAGCCGGGGGATCCCTTCGTCGTTGAGGCTGATCCTGAGATGATCCCCCTCTTTCTGGACGAGGATGTCCGGGACGACGTAGGCCGGCCGGTCCAGGCTGTACTTCCGGCCCGGGGCGGGGTCGAGCCCCTTGATGACCTCGAGGTGATAGCGGACGTCGGACAGCGAGGCGCCCAGGGCCTTGGCGATCTGGGCGAAGTCGGACCGTTCGACGAGGTGGAGATGCTGGGTGATGATGGCCCGAGCGGCTTCGTCCTTGATTTGGAGGTGGTCCATCTGGACGAGGAGGCATTCCTTGAGGTCGCGGCTGCCGCAGCCGACGGGATCGAAGGTCATGATTTTGGACCGGACGGATTCGACGTTCTCCAGGGGCGCCCCCAAGGCCTGGGCGACTTCTTCCGGGATCTGGGTGAGGAGGCCGTCCTCGTTGATGTTGCCGATGAGCCAATCGGCGATCGCCCGTTCGGCATCGTCGAAAAAGGTCAAGGAGGCCTGCCAGGTCAAATGGTCCCAGAGCGTCGCGCCCCGGGAGACGATGTTCTCGAGGTTGGGCACCTCGGGCCGCTCTTGGGGAGCGGCCCGGAATCCGTCGTCGATGTACTCCTGGAAATAGGTCTCGAACTCGCGGTCTTCGTCGCCGGGCTCCTCGACGCCCCCCTCCTCGGCCTGACTCCGCTCCGCCGGCTCGGATTTGTCCTCCTTGTCGCTCCCGCCGGCCAAGGCGTCGGGGGCTTCCTCGGCTTTCTTCTCGACGGCCTCCCCTTCGAGCTCGAGAAGGGGATTGGCTTCGAGCTCCTCGTCGATGACCTCGACAAGCTCGAGGTTCGTCAACGGGAGGAGCTTGATGGCTTGCTGGAGGGCGGGGGCCAGGATGAGCTTCTGGACCTGTCTTTGGTCGAGCCGCTGCTTCATGACCATGTTAAAGCCTGAAGGCCTCTCCCAGATACCGTCGCCGGACCTCCGGGGAGGCGACAATCCGTCCGGGCGGGCCCTCCTGCAGGATCCGGCCGCGGTCGATGATGTAAGCTCGGTCGACGATCCGCAGGGTCTCGATGACGTTGTGATCCGTGATGAGGACCCCCAAGCCTTGGCCCCGCAAGCGGCCGATGACGTCCTGGAGCTCCTGGATCGCGATCGGGTCGATCCCGGTGAACGGTTCGTCGAGAAGCATGAACGACGGGTCCGTGGCCAAGGCCCGGGCGATCTCCAGCCGCCGCCGTTCCCCCCCCGAAAGGGTGGTGGCTTTGGCCCGTCCGAGACGGTCGAGGCCGAATTCGCGGAGCATGGCCGTCGTTCGCTCTCGGGCCGCTTTTCTGGCCGGCTTTCTCTTCCGCATGACCGCTCGGAGATTGGCCTCGACGCTCAGCCGCCGGAAGGATGAGGACTCCTGGGGAAGGAGGGACACGCCGCGCCGGGCCCGGAGAAACATCGGGACCGCGGTCAAGTCTGCATCGCCCAGGAGAACTTGTCCCCCGTCGCTTTCGACGAGGCCGACAATGATGGAAAAGGTCGTTGTTTTTCCGGCCCCGTTGGGCCCGAGAAGCCCGACGACCTCGCCGCGGCCGACCTCCACGGAAACGTCGTCGACGACCTTTCTCCGGCCGTAGCTCTTAACGAGGTGGACGGCCTTGAGGTTCCGCGGCTTGTCCGCCATCCCTGTTCTCGACGACGATTTTGCCATCCGCCAGAAAGAATGTCAATTTTTCGCCGCTGGCCGAGCCCTTGCCTTTCTCCTTGAGGACCGGCCTCTCGGTGAGGACGATCGTCTCGGCGGCGGCGTCATAGACGGCCAGCCCCCCCGTGGCCTCCCGGGCGCCGCCGCCCTGGAAGAGCGTAACCTGCCGGGAGGCCAGGACTCTCCGGATTTCCCCGCCGGCGAGGTCGACGGTGATGGCCTCGGCCCGGATCTCGACATCCCGGGTCCGCAGAATCCCCGCGCCGCCGTAGACGATCTTCTGGGCCGCGGGGTCGTAGTTCAAGGTCGCCGCCTCGATGGTCATCCTCTCCTCCTGCGGATTGTCCCTGTTTCGCGGGACGTGGATGAACGTCGAGAGGGGGGCTTTCGCCTCGCGGATTTCTCCGGTGTCCTCGAAGATCTTGAGCTCGCGGACGAACAACGACTCCCGGCCCTGGACGATCCGGATCGGGCCGTCCATCCAAAAGCTCCTCTCCGCGCCCTCGTACCGGGCGGCCTCGGCCCGGATGAAAACCGGCTGGGTGCCGCGGAAAAATCCCGCGATTCCGCCTCCGCCCTCCTTCGGGGTCGAAACGATGGAGACCCCGCCGGCCGCGTCGAAGCTGTTGAGCCGGAAGTAGAAGACAAGAGTGCCGCAGGTCAGGGTTCGGCCCGGTTCGACGAAAGTCGCCGGACGGTCCGGACTCCCCGTCAGCCGCAGGTCCCGGTCTTCGTAGAAAACCCTGTCTCCTTCCAGGATTTTGGTCTCTTTCGTCGCCGCCCGAAATCCCGCGATCCGCGGCCGCCCCTCGACCGAAAAATCGCGCAGCTCTCCCTCGGGCGTGAAAAAGAATTCGACCCGCTCGCCGGAGACGTCGGTCTCATTGCCGCTGTCGAAAAGGAACTTGACCGCGCCGCCCTCCCGGAGGAGAAAGGCCTGGAGGAGGTCCGAATCGGGAAAAGGGATGAGGATGGCCTGGCCGGCGGTGATCCGGTACCGGTCGGCCCAGAAGGAGATGAAGTCGGTGAAGCCGGCCTCGGCCGTCGAGGCCGGGGGCTTGGAGGGGGAGGACGCGGCGGGATTTTCGACCCGGAGGTCGACCCCTTCCCGCAGTTCGACCCGGCTCAGGTTGTCGCTGTCGGGAAACAGCTCGAACTGGACGATCCCGGCCCGCCCCCGGTTCTCTTTCTGGGAAAAAACGACGTCGCCCTCGATCCGCCCGACCCGGTCCCGCTGATTGTAGAGAAACCGCTGCCCTGTCAGGCGGATGGGCGCTTGGGAGGGGTCGCGGAGAGCGACCGTGAAGTCGACTTCGTCCTCGAAGACGACGACGTCCGACCCGAAGTCGTAAGCGAGGCTCCGGGCCGTCCCGCCGAAGCGCGGGGAGACGAGGCGGACCCCGGCCGAGGAGCGGACGGTCTCGGTGGACTTGTCATAGGCGAACTCCAAGGAGACCACGGCCAAGTTGTTCATCCGGACGGCGGCATTGCCCCGGACCTCGATCCTGGTCCAGCCTTCGTCGTAGACGGCGGCCTCGCCGGCCATCCGGATCTCCCGGCCCCCCGTTTTTCCATAATCGACGATCTGGACGCGCCCCTCGAGATGATTCCGGCCGTCGGCCCCCTTGTATTGCTTGTCGGCCCTGGCTTCGACCTTGCTTTGGTCGCCCCGGAACTCGATGAAACTGATTTGATTCCGGACCTCGACCTTGGCCGGACCGATTTCGCCGGGCGGGTTGTCGATCATCCGGGGCTTTCGGCCCAAACGGTCGACGACGAATGCGGCCACGACGACGAGAAGGACGGCCAAGGCCGCCAGCGCGAATCCGCGGGCGACGCTCGTCCAACGCCACCGGCGCCCGGACATGGTCAGGAACTCCGCCGGAGGCCGGCCAGCCCGAGATAGGGCTGTTCCTCGCCGAAGAAGGCGGACGTCTGGAGGGAAAAAGCCAGGTCGACCCGGTCCCCTTTGGACACGGCCGCCGTCCAGGCGGCCCGCTCCCAGGCGATCGCCTCGAACGTCTTCCCGTCCCGGCGGACCAGAAATTTGGCGTGGCGGCCTTGGAGGCGTTTCGGCGGCCCGATGATATCCACGCCTTCGGCCAGGAAAACGGGACGCGGATTGCCGACCCCGTACGGATCGAGGAGAGACAAGCCGTTCCAAAGCCGGGCGTCGATTTCGGCGAGTTGGAGCCGGGCATCCAGGCGAAGCCGGCGGCGGAAAGTCTCGCGGGAGAGGCCCTCTTCGGCCACCCGGTTCAAGACTTCCCGGAAGGCCGGGACCCGGCGGCGCTCGAGCGTGCATCCGACCGCGGCGGGATGGCCTCCCGAAGACAGGAAGATGTCGCCGCAGGCGGCCAAACCGTCGATGAGCGAGAATCCGGGAAGGCTTCGGCCCGAGCCGAAGGCCTTGTCCCCATCGTAAGACATCAGGATGACCGGCCGGAGAAATTCGTCCTTCAGCCGGGAGGCGACGATGCCGATGATCCCCCGCGGCCAGCCTTCATCGCCGAGGATGAGGATCCTATAGCGGTCGGCGAGGCCCCGGGAGCGGATCCGGTCCGAAGCCTGCCGGCGAATTTTCTCTTCGGAAACTTGACGCCGGGCGTTCAGGGCGTTGAGACGTTCGGCCACGGCCGCCGTCTCCGCCGGCGAGGCCGAAAAAAAGAGACGGACGGCGAGATCGGTCTCCCCCATCCGGCCGGCGGCGTTGATCCGCGGGCCCAGGCGGAAACCGATGTCGCTTTCCGAAATCCGCCTGCCCCCCAGGCCGCACGCTTCGATCAGGCTCCGCAGTCCCGGGTCGGACGTCCGGCCAAGGTCCCGAAGGCCTTCCTTGACGAGAATGCGGTTCTCTCCCCGGAGGTCGGCGACGTCGGCGATCGTCCCGATGGCCGCGAATTTCCAGTACGGGTCGAGGCCGTCTTCCCGCCCCGACCTCGCCAGGAGGGCCTGGATCAGTTTGAAGGCCACCCCGACCCCGGCCAGGCGGGGATCGGGATAGGCCGAACCCGGAAGAGCGGGATTGAGGACGGCCACGGCCTCGGGGACCTCGGGGCCCGGCTGGTGATGATCGGTGATGATGACGTCGACGCCCCGCTCCCGGGCCGCCCGGACGAAGTCCAAGTCCTTCACCCCGCAGTCGACGCTGATGACGAGCCGGGCCCCCCGCTCGACGGCGGCGGCGGCATGGGCCGTCTTGATCCCGTAGCCGTCCCGGAGGCGGTCGGGGATGAAGACGTCGGCCGCGGCCCCGAGGGATGACAAGGCCCGGTGGAGCATGACCGCCGAGAGGATGCCGTCGACGTCATAATCGCCGATGACGAGGATGCGTTCGTCGTCGGCCGCGGCCCGTTCGATCCGCTCGACCGCGGCGGCCATTCCCGGCATAAGGAAGGGGTCGTGGAGACCCGACGGCCCTCCAGAGAGGAATCGCCAAGCGGCCTCGGGATCGTCGAGACCCCGGTTGATGAGGACCTGGCCGAGGGAAACAGGCAGGTCCAAGGCCGCCGCCAGAGAGGCGGCCTTGTCGCTCGGCGGAGGCATCGTCCAGACGGCGTCGTCCATGAAGATAAAGTAACACATCGGGCCCCGCCCCTCAATCCGGCCGCCGAATGGCCGGACCGGCCGGCGGCGTTCAACGGCCGCGGATTTGGTATATAATCGGTCCAATGCTCGAAAAGCTGCGGGCCACGCTGGCCAAGACGAGGGCCGCCCTCAAAGACCGTCTCGACGGGATTTTCCAGAGCGCCGCGTCCCGCGACGAGACCCTCGAAGGCTTGTCCGAAGCCCTCATCCTGGCGGACGTCGGCCTCGCGACGACCGAAAAGATCGTCCAGGCCGTCCGGGAACGGACGCGAAAGAGCGACGGACCGGAAGCCATTCTGTCCGCCCTCAAGGACGAAATCGCGGCCCTCCTCGACCGCGGCCCCGCCCCTCCTCCGGCCGCAGGCGGCTTGACCGCGGTGATGATTGTCGGCGTCAACGGCGGAGGGAAAACGACGACGGCCGCCAAGTTGGCCCGCCGCCACGCCGCCGCGGGCCGCAGGGTCCTGCTCGTCGCCGCGGACACCTTCCGGGCGGCGGCCCAGGAACAGGTCGTCCTCTGGGGGCAGCGGCTGGGGATCCCCGTCCACCGCGGCCAGTCCGGGGCCGACCCGGCTTCGGTCGTTTTCGAGGCCTCCCGGCAGGCCCGGTCCAAATCCTTCCAGACCATGATCGTCGACACGGCCGGCCGGGTCCATACCAATCCGAACCTCATGGCCGAGCTCGAAAAGGTCAAGCGCGTCCTCGGCCGGGAAATCGAAGGAGCCCCCCAGGAAATCCTCCTCGTCCTCGATGCCTCGATCGGCCGGAACGCCCTTCCGCAAGCCCGCCAATTCCTGAAGGTTTCCGGTCTGACGGGCATCGCTCTGACCAAGCTCGACGGGACGGCCAAAGGCGGGGCGGTCATCGGCATCGTCGATGAACTCGGCCTTCCGATTCGCCATCTCGGCACCGGCGAAGGCGAAGACGATCTCGAGGATTTCGCCTCCCGGCCGTTCGTGGACGCCCTTCTGACATGATCGACGCCCGCGACCTCGCCTTCATGGACATGGCCTACGGCCTGGCGGAAAAAGCCCTCGGCTGCGCCTGCCCCAACCCGCACGTCGGGGCCGTCGTTGTCCGGGAAGGACGGGTCGTCGGCCACGGACACCATGAGCGGGCCGGGACGGCCCACGCCGAAGCCGTCGCCCTGGCCCGGGCGGGGAGGCTGGCCCGGGGGGCAACGCTATACGTCACCCTCGAGCCGTGCGTGCATTGGGGACGGACTCCGCCGTGCCTCGAAGCCGTCCTGGCCGCGGGCCTCGTCCGGGTCGTCGTCTCGGCCGCCGACCCCAATCCCGGCGTCCGGGGGCGGGGAATCCGGGGCCTCCGAAAGGCCGGAATCCCCGTCGAGGTCGGGGCCCGTTCCGAGAGAGGGAGACCGCTCAACGAGGCCTATGCCAAATGGATCCGAACGCGGCGGCCGTTCGTGACCCTCAAGGCCGCTCTCAGCCTTGACGGGAAAATGGCCACCCGGACGTTCGAATCGGCCTGGATCAGCGGCCCCGGGACGAGAGAGTACATGCATCTCGTGCGGGCGGAGAACGACGCCGTCTTGATCGGCGCCGGGACGGCCGCCCGCGACGATCCCCGGCTCGGCGTCCGCCATCCCAATTGGCCGGACAAGAAGATCCTCCGGGTCGTCCTCGACCCGGAGCTTCGCCTATCTCCGCGAGCCCGGCTTTTCCGAGACGCGGCCGGTCCTGTTCTCGTCATCGCCGGCGGCCGCGTCTCCGCCCGAAAGATACGGTCCTTGTCCGAACGGGGAGCCGAAGTCCTCGTCCTGGGGGGACGGACCCGGGGATTCGACCTCGAGCTCGTCTTCGCGGCCTTGGGGGAGCGGGGCGTGACCAGCGTTCTCATCGAGGGAGGAGGGACGGTCGCCACGTCGATTCTCGAGCGGAAGCTGGCCGACAAGATCCTCCTGTCCCTTTCCCCTCTCCTCATCGGCGGCCGGGAGGCCGTCGCCTTCTACGCCGGCCGGGGAGCGGGCCGGCTTGCCGAGAGCCTTCGCCTCGGCCGCCTCTCGACGGTCCGAATCGGCGAGGACGTGGTCATGGAGGGATATGTCTGATGTTCACCGGAATCATCCAAGCCCAGGGCCGGATGTCCGGCTACCGGCAGGGAGGCCGGGAGATCGTCGTCCGGGCCGGCGGTCTGGCGGGGCGGATCGAACCGGGCGGCAGTCTGGCCGTCGACGGCGTCTGTCTGACCCTGGTCCGACGGGAGGCGGAACTCCTCGTTTTCGGGCTGTCCCGCGAGACGAGGGACCGAACGACGCTCGGCGCCCTCCGGGCCGGCCGGCCTCTAAACCTCGAGTTGCCGCTCACCCTGGCCGCTCCCCTCGGTGGCCATCTCGTCTCCGGACACGTCGACTACAAAGGCCGCATCCTCCGGGTCCTCGCCCGGCCGCCGGGGCGGCGGATTTCGGTCACCCTGCCTCCCGCCATGCGTCCGTTTTTCGTGGCCAAAGGATCGGCCGCCGTCGACGGCGTCAGCTTGACCGTGGCCGCCGTCGGGCCGGCCGCCTTCGACGTCGAACTCATCCCGGCCACCCTCGAGACGACGAATCTCGGCCGTCTCCGGCCCGGCGCCGAGGTTAATGTCGAGTGTGACATGATCGGAAAATATGTGTATAATTTCGTCAAACGTCCGTCCGTGTAGGATCTCGCCGATGCCCGAACGCGCCCTTCTTTCGACCGTAGGGGAAGCCCTGGCCGCCGTCCGCGAGGGCCGCCTGATCATCATCGTCGACGACGAAGACCGGGAGAACGAGGGCGACTTCATGGTCGCAGCCGAGAAGGCGACCCCGGAAATCGTCAACTTCATGGCCCTCCACGGGCGAGGGCTCATCTGCCTTCCCCTGACCGGAGAACGCCTCGAGGCCCTCCATCTCCCCCTCATGGTCCAGGAGAACACGGCCCGCTTCCAGACGGCCTTCACCGTTTCGATCGACGCCAAGGAAGGCGTCACGACCGGGATTTCGGCCGCCGACCGGGCGAAGACGATCCTCGCCGCCGTCGATCCCCGGACCAAGCCTTCGGACCTGGCCCGGCCGGGCCATGTCTTTCCCCTCCAAGCCCAGGACGGGGGGGTCCTCGCCCGGGCGGGTCAGACCGAAGCCGCCGTCGACCTCGCCCGTTTGGCCGGCCTGAGGCCGGCCGGGGTCATCTGCGAAATCATGAACGAAGACGGGACGATGGCCCGTCTTCCCGACCTCGAACGGATCAGCCGCGAATTCGGCCTCCCGATCTTGACGATCGCCGACCTCATCAAGCACCGGATGGAGACCGAATGCCATGTCCGCAAGGTCGAGGAAGCTGACCTTCCGACGGCCTACGGGCGGTTCCGCATCGCCGTCTTCGAGGACCTCATCCACGGCCAGAACCATGTCGCCCTGGTCAAGGGCGAAATCCGCCCCGATGAGCCCGTTCTCGTCAGGGCCCACTCCCAGTGCCTGACCGGAGACACCTTCGGCTCTTGCCGCTGCGACTGCGGCGAACAGCTTCACCGGGCCATGAAGATGATCGAGGAGGCCGACGCGGGGATCATCCTCTACATCCTGACCCACGAAGGCCGGGGGATCGGGCTGATGAACAAAATCCGGGCCTATGCCATTCAGGACGGGGGGGCGGACACCGTCGAGGCCAACACCCGCCTCGGATTCAAGGCGGACCAGAGGGACTACGGCTTCGGGGCCCAGGTCCTCGTCTCTCTGGGAGTCAAGAAAATCCGTCTCATGACGAACAATCCGCGCAAGTTCGTCGGCCTCGCCGGCTACGGGCTGGAAATCATCGAGCGGGTCCCGATCGAGATCCCGCCGAACATCTCCAACTTGAATTACCTTCGAACGAAAAAGGAAAAGATGGGCCACATCCTGAAAATGGTGTAGGATGATGAAGTATCTCCGGCGGGCCTCGGCCGACGGACCCGAGGCGAACGATCCCCTGCGGCGGGAGGCCTTGGGGTTGCTGCCGCCGGACATCCGGACGGCCGACGCCCAGGCCGCGGTCAACACCCTCCTCCGGCGGGTCGAAATCATCCAGGACCGGAAGAAGAAAATCAAGTTCATCCGGATGATCGCCCACCTCGACGCGCCCTGGATTCCCAAGGTGTTCGTCGAGCTTCTCGCCGACTCAAGCGAGGAGGTCCGCGATGTCGCCGTCCGTGAGCTTTCCGAACGCGGAGATTGGCCGGCCTCGGCCGTTTACGACCGGCTTCCCCGTCCTCCGTGGTACGCCAAGAGCGCGGCCCTCCGCGTCCTCGGCCTCCGGAAGGACGCCGCGGCGATCCCCCACATCCGCCGGATGGTCGGCGACCCGAACGCCGACGTCAAACGGACCGCCGCCTGGTGCCTCGGTGAAATCGGCGGGGCCGACGCCCTGTCCCTTCTGGTCAGGCTCGCGGCCGATGCCAATCCCTACGTCCGGAACGCGGCCGCCGGATCGCTCGACCGCCTCTGCGACTTCAAGTTCATCTGACGGCCGACGCCGGGCGGCCCTCTTCGGCCGAGTCCCGGGAGCTCAGGACGAAGGTGACCGGCCCGTCATTGACGAGATGGACGGTCATGGCGGCCTGGAAAACGCCCGTCTCGACCCTCAGGCCCGCGCTTCTCAAGACGGCGACAACGGATTCGAAGAGGGCGGCCGCTCGGACGGGCTCCTCGGCCTTGTCGAAACTCGGCCGGCGGCCTTTCCTAACCGAGCCGGCGAGGGTGAACTGGGAGACGGCCAGAACCTCTCCGCCGAACTCGGCCAGGGCCAGATTCATCTTTCCCCCGGAATCCGGAAACACCCGGAGTTCGGCCGTCTTGCGGGCCACATAGGCGGCGTCGGCCGGCCCGTCCCCTTTTTCGACCCCGACGAAGAGGCAGAGCCCGCGGCCGACGGCCCCGACGATCCGGCCGTCGACCTCGACCCTGGCTTCCCGGACACGCTGCAGGACGGCTTTCATGTCGTTGACTTCAGGCGGACTTTCGTCTATTATACCTCGGTTCTTAGGAGAAGATCATGGCCAAGCACGCCTCGGCGATCCGTCAGCGCCGCCGCAGTCTGCGGAGACGAGCGGTCAACAAGAGGAACAAAACCGCCCTCCGGACCCAGGTCAAGAAGATCCGCGACCTCGTCGAAGCCCAGGACAAGGACCAGGCCAAGGCCATGCTCCCCAAGATCTTCAAGACGATCGACCAGACCGTCAAAAAAGGGACGATTCACGGCAACACCGGAGCCCGGTACAAGTCCCGCCTCAGCCGCCAGATCGAAAAAATCTCTTCCGCTTCATCGAAGTAGGCCGAGCCCGGCCTCAACGGCAGAAATCCGCCAAGAAAGCCTCGAACAGGGGCTGGGGGGGAGTGTCCGTCGTTTTCAACAGGACATCGATCCTCTCCAAATCCTCGACGAAGCGCCCGAAGTCCCGGCGCAGGGCCAGGCCGAAAAAGTCCTCGCATTTCGCCGACGGAAACGTCCGGCAGGCCTTGACGAAGTTCGCCTTGAGCTCCGCATAAATGTCCTCCCGGCTCCGGAGGCCGGCCTGGAGCCGGGCCATGGTCAGGTCCCGGACGAAACCCGAAAGAACGCCGAGAACGAAGAGCGGCGCCTTCTCCCGGTCCTCGGTCGAGAAAATGCGATGGAGGACGGACATCGCCTGGCCCGCGTCCCGCGCCTCGAGGGCGGCCTGGAGTTCCCATCCGGCGGCGCTCTTGATGCCCCCGGTGAGGTCGTCGACGTCCCCCGCGTCGACCAGCCGGCGATCGCCCGCCGAGGCCGCCAGCTTTTCGACCTCCCGGTCGATCCGGTCAAGGTCGCCCTCGACGAGGTCCAACAGCCGGTCAAGGGCGTCTCCGGTGACTCGGCAGCCGCGGGCCTCGAACTTCGCCCGGGCCCAGTCGCGGAGATCCCGGCCTTTGAGAACGCCGAATTCCCGGACCTGGGCGGTCGAGGATCCGGCCGCCTCGAAGGCCTTGCGCAGACCGCTCGTTTTCGGGATCCGGCCGGCATGATGGACGACGAGCGTCGTCCGGACGGTCGGGTCGGCCAGATAAGCGCGGAGGACGTCCGCCTCGACGGCGCTCGGCTCTTTCTCCCTCTTCTCGACTTCGACGAGAAGGACCCGCCAGGGCGAGAAGCCGAACGGGATCGTCCGGGCGATGTCGAGGATGTCCCGCCAGGAGAATTCCCCCGCGGCCAAGCGTTCGAGGCTCGGCGGCTCGCCCTCGGCCTTCGCCAGGACGGCCTTCAAGGCTTCGACGAATTCCCGGGCCCGGAAGGCATTCTCGCCGTGGAGAAGGAAGGCCGGGAGGACGGGAACGGCCTCGGCGCTTTCGGACCCGGCGGGGCGAGGCATGTCCCTAGAAGCCCTCGAGGATCGTGATGACCAGGGCCCGGGCGAAAAGGGCCGAGACCTTTTCGAGGGCTTCCGTTTCCGAAGACTCGAAATCCGTCCCCTGGGGGACCTCATACTCCGTTTGCCAGGGATAGGACGGATTGGAGAAAATGACCTTTTTCGTCCGGTTGTCACGGACGTTGACGGCGGCCACGATTTGGATGAGATAGCGGTCCGCGCTCGCCCGCTGGCTCGTGAAGGCGATCGGGCTGACGAGGAAGACGGCGACTTCGCCCTCGAGGACGGCGTCGGCCTGGGCTGGGTCGGAGGCGATCTCGACCCGGGCCCGGGCGACGAGCTCGTCGATGACGGCCCGGGTCAGCTTGAGGTCGAGCTCGTAGCGGGTCGTGTTGTTCTTGAAGACGGGGACGGCGATTTTCTTGATGTTCTGGGAAGAAAAGAGGGCCCCCCCCGTTCCCCGGAGCCGGTATCCGCACGCCCCGGAAATGATAAGCGCGGCCATTAAAACGATTCCGCCAACCTTTTTTTTCTTCGTCATCATCGCCGTCTTGTCCCCATCCATTATACCTCGATCGGGGACAAAGAAAGAACGTTTTCCTCAGACGCCGCGCGGGCGACCTTTGATGGATAACGATACGGCGTCAAGAGGCGTCGGAAGCCGCCCAAAGCCCCCGTAGCGGAGGGGGGTCCCGTCGGCTCGGCCGACGGGGGGAACCGACGGGACCGGTTCCCCGGGGCCGGGGGCCGGGGCGGTTTTCAGAGCCGATGACGCCGACGTCCGTATGTTCGGGGGACTAGACGACGATGTTGACGATCTTGTTCTTGATGCAGACGACCTTGCGAACGTCCCGGCCGGCCAGGAGCTGGCGGATGCGGGGCAGGGCCAGGGCCTCGGCCTTAATCTCGTTCTCGGAGGCGTCGCGGCCGGTCTCGAACCGGTCGCGGACCTTGCCGTTGACCTCGACGACGATCGTCGCCTTCTCCTCCTCGGCCAGGGCGGGATCGAAAGAGGGCCAAGCCGCCCGGAGGACGAGCCTCTCCTTCCCGAGACGGCCCCACATCTCCTCGGCGACATGGGGCGTGAAAGGGGCCAGGGCGAGGACGAGCGTTTCGACGGCCCGGCGGAGGAGGTCCCGCCCCTCGGCCGAGGCCGCGAGAGCGTCTTTCGTCTCCCGGAGGACGTTGGCGAACTCCATGATGGCGCTGATGGCGGTGTTCAGATGGAAGCGTTTCTCGATGTCCTCGCCGACCTTGCGGATGGTCTGGTGGAGCTTTTTCCGGAGGCGGGCGAACGCCGCCGGGTCGTGGGCCCCGGACGCCGCCCCGGCCGGGGAAAGCCCGTCCTCGATTTCGCGGAAAAGCGTCCAGACGCGGCCGAGGAACCGGGAGCACCCCTCGATGCCCTTCTCGTTCCAGGCGAACTCCTTCTCCGGAGGCGAGGCGAAAAGGATGAACAAGCGGAGGGCGTCGGCCCCGAAATTCCGGATCATCTCGTCGGGGTCGACGACGTTCCCCTTGGACTTCGACATGGCCGAGCCGTCCTTGGTGACCATCCCCTGGGCGAGATAATGGGGAAAAGGCTCGCCGCGGTCGGTCAGGCCGAAATCTCGGAGGACCTTGGTGAAGAAGCGGGCGTAGATGAGATGGAGGATGGCGTGCTCGACGCCGCCGATGTAGAGGTCGACCGGCATCCAGTAGGCCGCCGCCTCGCGGGCGAAGGGAAGCTTGTCCTCGGCCGGCGAGGCGTAGCGGAAGAAATACCACGACGAATCGACGAAGGTGTCCATCGTGTCCGTCTCCCGCCGGGCCGGGCCGCCGCACTTCGGGCAAGCGACGTCGACGAAGCCGGGAATTTTCTCGAGAGGCGAGCCCGCCTCGCCCGTGAATTCCGCCTCGTGGGGGATGCGAACGGGGAGGTCATCATAGGGGACGGGAACGGTTCCGCAGTCCGGGCAGTGGATGATCGGGATCGGCGTCCCCCAATACCGCTGCCGGGAGATCCCCCAATCCCGGAGCCGGTAGGTGACCGCCTTTTCGCCGAAGCCACGCTCCTCGGCGTGGGCCGCCATCTTGTCCATGGCCTCCGCGGAGGCCAGGCCGGTGAACGGGCCGCTCCGGACGAGCCGGCCGAGGCCCTCGAAAAGCTCGTCCTCCTTCCGGTCGGGGGACGGCGTTTCGGGAACGACGACCTCGGGGATCGGGAGGCCGTATTGCGTGGCGAACTCGAAGTCGCGGGCGTCGTGGGCCGGAACCCCCATGATCGCCCCGGTTCCGTACTCCATGAGGACGTAATTCGCGATCCAAATGGGGACGGCCTCTCCGGTGAAGGGATTGACGGCCGTCTTTCCCGTGTCGAGGCCCTCCTTCGCCGTCTCGGCCTCCCCCGCCCGCAAACGCGAGCCGGCCCGGAGCTCGGCCACCCAGGCCTGGAGCTTCGGGGCGTCGGCGGGGCCGACTAGGGCTTGGCTGAAGGGATGTTCGGGCGAAAGGACGACGAACGTCGCTCCGTAGATCGTGTCGATCCGGGTCGTGAAGACGCGGATCGATCGCCCGTCGAGGGCGGGGACGGGGAAATCGACATAAGCCCCTTCGCTTCGGCCGATCCAATTTTTCTGCATGAGGAGGACATGTTCGGGCCATTTCCCAAGCTCGCCGTGGCCGGAGAGAAGCTCTTCGGCGTAGTCGGTGATCTTGAGGAACCAGTGGTCCATCCTCCGCTGCTCGACGGGGCTCGAACAGCGCCAGCAGACTCCCCCCGCGGCCTGCTCGTTGGCCAGGACGGTCCGGCAGTCGGGGCACCAGTTGACCCAGCTCTTCCGGCGAAAGGCCTGCCCGCGCTCGAAGAGCTTGAGGAAAATCCACTGGTTCCACGTGTAGTACTCGGGCAGGCAGGTGTTGACTTCGCGGGACCAGTCGTAGGCGAAGCCCATCCGGCGGAGCTGGGACCTCATGTGGGCGATGTTGTCCAGGGTCCAGGTCTGGGGATGGATGCCGTGCTTGATGGCCGCGTTCTCGGCCGGCATGCCGAGAGCGTCCCAGCCGATGGGATGGAGGACGTTGGCCCCCCGCATCATCTTGAACCGGGCGATCACGTCGCCGATCGAATAGTTGCGGACATGGCCCATGTGGATCCGGCCCGAGGGGTAGGGGTACATCTCGAGGAGGTAGAACTTGGGCTTGCCCGGCTCCTCCCGGACGGAGAAGGCCCCGGTCTCGTCCCAGACGCGCTGCCATTTGGCCTCGACGGCCGAGAAATCGTAGTCGCGGTAAATCCGATCCTTGCTCATGGCGGAAATCTCCCCCTCCCGGCGGTTTCCCTGGAAAAAGGGGCGGGCAGGGCTCGAAACGAGCCAAAGTTTAGGGGCAACGGCCGAAAAAGTCAAACGTTCCCTTCCATCTTTTCTTATCATTGAAATCCGCCGTCCGTTCGGTCCCGGCCCTTGGCTTTCGGCCGGGATTCTGGTATGGAAAAGGGCGATGGCCCACCACGCCGCATCCCGCGAGGGATACGCCAAACTCGTCGAGCGGTTGAACCGGTTTCCGCAGGGAGCCCCGCCGTCCAAGCTTCTCCACCGGATCCTCGAGATCCTCTTCAGCCCGCGGGAAGCGGAGCTCGTGGCCGGTCTGCCGATCAAGCCCTTCACCGCCCGGACGGCCGCCCGGGCCTGGAAAATGCCCGAGGCCGAAGCGCGGAAAGTCCTCGACGCCCTGGCCGGCCGGGCCGTTCTCGTCGACATCGAGGGGCGGAAGAACCGCTACTACGTCCTCCCCCCGCCGATGGCGGGATTCTTTGAGTTCTCGATGATGCGCCTCCGCGGGGATGTCGACCAGAAGCTTCTGGCCGAGCTCTACTACCAATACATCACCGTCGAGGAGGACTTCATCAAGGCCCTGTTCACCACGGGAGAAACCCAGCTCGGACGGGTCTTCGTCCACGAGCCCGTCCTGACGAACGACGACGCCCTCCGCGTCCTGGAATACGAACGGGCGAGCGCGGTCGTCAAGACGGCCTCTCATCGCGGGGTGGGCCTTTGCTACTGCCGGCACAAGACCGGGCATCTCGGAAAGGCCTGCGCCGCGCCGTTGGATATCTGCCTGACCTTCGGCACGACCGCCGCTTCGCTCATCCGGCACGGATTCGCCCGGGCGGTCGGCGTCGAGGAGGGGTTGGACCTCCTCCAACAGGCTTACGACCGGAACCTCGTCCAGTTCGGGGAGAACGTCCGGCGGCGGGTGGCCTTCATCTGCAACTGCTGCGGCTGCTGCTGCGAGGCGATGATCGCCGCGCGCCGGTTCGGCTTCCTCCGGCCTGTCCACACGACGAACTTTGTTCCAAAGGTCGAAGCCGCGGCCTGCACGGGCTGCGGCGAGTGCGCCGCCGTCTGTCCCGTCGAGGCCATGGCCCTCGTCTCGGCGAACGATCCGGCCTTCCCCAAGAGAAAGAGGGCCAAGCTCGACCCGTCGATATGCCTGGGCTGCGGCGTCTGCATCCGGGCCTGCCGGACGAAAAGCCTCCGCCTCGAGTCCAGGCCCGAACGCGTCATCACCCCCCTGGACTCGACCCACCGGGCGGTCGTCATGGCCGTCGAACGGGGCAAGCTCCAGGACCTTCTCTTCGACAACCGGGCCCTCTTCAGCCACCGGGCCATGGCCGCCGTCCTCGGGATCATCCTCAAGCTGCCGCCGGTCAAGCGGGCGATGGCCTCCCGCCAGATGAAATCGCGATATCTCGAGGCCCTCGTCGCCCGCCTCCGGCCCTGACCAAGCACAATGCTTTCCATCTCCGAAATACGTGGACCTTGGATTTTCTTGAACTTGCAAGAAGAACAGTGTATAATCCGCCCTCGTTTTCGGGGCAGCCGAAGGGGTCGGACCGGCGATATCCAAAAATCGGGTCTGGCCCCTCATCTCCTCCCGCCGGGAGAGCGAATCCCGGCCCCCGGAACAGGAAGGCTTTTTCACCCATGACGACGATCGACCGGATGCGCAACATCGGCATCAGCGCCCACATCGACTCGGGCAAGACGACCTTGACCGAGCGCATCCTCTTTTACTGCAAGAAAATCCACAAGATCCACGAGGTCAAGGGCAAGGACGGGGTGGGCGCGACGATGGACCACATGGACCTCGAGCGGGAGCGCGGGATCACGATCACCTCGGCCGCGACCAACGTCGCCTGGGCCGGCCGCTCGATCAACCTCATCGACACGCCGGGGCACGTCGACTTCACGATCGAAGTCGAGCGTTCCCTCCGGGTCCTCGACGGCGCCGTTCTCGTCCTCTGCGCCGTGGGCGGCGTCCAGTCCCAGACGACGACCGTCGACCGCCAGCTCCGCCGCTACAACGTCCCCCGGATCGCCTTCGTCAACAAGTGCGACCGCGTCGGGGCCAATCCCTTCAAGGTCCGCGACCAGCTCGAGGAGAAGCTCAGGCACAACGCCGTCCTCCTGCAGATCCCGATCGGCCTGGAAGCCGGGCACCGCGGCGTCGTCGACCTCGTCGAAATGAAGGCCCTGACCTTCGAGGGTCCGGACGGCGAAGAGGTCCGCGCCGGCGAGATCCCCGAGGAGCTTCGGCCCGAGGCCAGGAAGCGCCGGGACGAGCTCCTCGACGCGGCCTCGCTTTTCTCGGACGAGTTGACCGAGGCCATTCTCGAGGACAAGGTCACCCCCGGCCTCATCCGCCAAGCCGTCCGCCGCGGGACGATCGCCCGCAAACTGACCCCCGTCTTCCTCGGCTCGGCCTACCGGAACAAGGGCGTCCAATCCCTGCTCGACGGCATCGTCGGCTACCTCCCCCACCCCGGCGAGGTCGAGAACGAAGCCCTCGACCTCGAGGCCGGAGGGGCCCCGATCAAGCTCGCGGCCGACCCCTCCCTCCCCCCCGTCCTTCTGGCCTTCAAGCTCGAGGACGGGCCTTACGGCCAGCTGACCTACATCCGGATTTACCAGGGGCGCATCGAAAAAGGCACCGAGCTCCGGAACACCCGCTCCGGCCGGAAGATCAAGGTCGGGCGACTCATCCGGATGCACGCCGACGCCATGGCGGACATCGGCGAAGCCTCGGCCGGCGACATCGCCGCCCTCTTCGGGGTCGACTGCGCCAGCGGCGATACCTTCTGCGCCCCCGGCCTCAACTTGGCCATGACCTCGATCTATGTCCCCGAGCCCGTCATCTCCCTGGCCATCAAACCCGTCGACAAGCAGTCCCTCGGCCGGCTGGCCAAGGCCCTCAACCGGTTCACCAAGGAGGACCCGACCTTCCGGACCCACGTCGACCCCGAGTCCCGGGAGACGATCATCCAGGGCATGGGCGAGCTTCACCTCGACGTCTACGTCGAACGGATGAAGCGGGAATACGCCGCCGAGGTCGAGACGGGCCCCCCTCAGGTCGCCTATCGGGAGTCGATCACGGCCCGGGTCGATTTCGACCATGTCCACAAAAAGCAGACCGGCGGGGCCGGCCAGTTCGGCCGGGTCATCGGCTACATCGAGCCCCTGGCCGAAGGGGCCTACGAATTCCGGAACGAGGTCAAGGGGGGACGGATCCCCAAGGACTTCATCCCTTCCTGCGACAAGGGCTTCCGCTCGGTCTTGAGAAAGGGCGAGCTCATCGGATTCCCCGTGATCGGCGTCCGGGTCGTCCTGACCGACGGGGCCTACCACGAGGTCGACTCCTCGGACGCCGCCTTCCAGGCGGCCGCCATCGGCGCGTTCCGGCAGGCCTACCGCAGGGCCAAACCCCAGATCCTCGAGCCGGTCATGAAGGTCTCGGTCGAAGGCCCGGTGGATTTCGCCGGCGCGATCTTCGCCTCGATCAACCAGCGGCGGGGGACGATCGTCAGCTCGGTCGAGGACGGGGCCTTCACCCGGGTCGACGCCGAGGTCCCCTTGAGCGAAATGTTCGGATACTCGAATGTTCTCCGGTCCCTGACCCAGGGGAAGGCCGAGTTCACGATGGAATTCCTCAAATACGGCCGCGTTCCGGCTCCCGTCGCCGAGGAGCTCGCGAGGATCGCCGCGGCCGGGAAAGGATAGCCCATGGTCAAGACGGCCCTCTCCAAGCGCAGCCCCCTCCGGATCCTGGAGGAATACACCCACGGCGGGCCCGGGGCCGGGGCGACCGCGGTTCTGGCCTCGCCCAAGGGCGTCGGCAAAACGGCCTGCCTCGTCCACATCGCGACCGAGAAGCTCTTCCAGGGCAAGCCCGTCATCCATGTCTCCTATGCCAGCCGGGTCGACCACATCATCACCTGGTACGAGGACATCTTCAAGGGGATCGCCCGCCGGCGGCGCCTCCGCAACGCCCCGGCCGTCCGCGACGAAATCATCCGCAAGCGGGTCATCATGAATTTCAAGCAGGACGGGATGGGAACCGAGCAGGTCCTCCGGAGCGTCGAGGCCATGATCACCTTCGGCAAGTTCCCCGCCGAGACGGTCATCGTCGACGGCTACGACTTCGGCCTGGCCGCCTCCGCCGACCTCCGCAAGTTCAAGGAGTTCGCCCGACGGCTGGGTCTCGAGATCTGGTTCAGCGCCTCGCTCCGCGAAACCGGCCGCCCCCTTTACGAGGCCGACGGAATGCCCTGCGTCCTGGCGGACCACCGCGACGCCCTCGACCTCGTCATCACCCTTCACGCCCGCGGCGACCATGTCGAGCTCCGGGTCGTCAAGGACAACGACCATCCGGCCGCGGGCGTCCTCCCCCTGAAGCTTGACCCGAAGACGCTCCTCATCGCCTGAGAAGGCCGGGGGGATGTTTCGGAGCAGCCTCCCCTCCGGACCTTGGGCTTTCGCCGATCGTCCGCTTGACAATCCGGGGCTGATGGGCCAAGGTTATTCAGAGCGCCCATGAGAGCCGGCTACGCGAACGCGTCATCGTCCATCCTGCTGGCGGTCTTCCTCTTCGCCGGGGGGCAGGACGTCGTCCGCGACGATTTGGGCGCCGTCTTTCCGGCGGCCGGGTCCTACAGGCGCATCGTCTCGCTGGCCCCTAACATCACCGAGATCCTCTTCACCCTGGGGGCGGGAGACCGCGTCGCGGGCGTCACCCGGTATTGCGACTTCCCCCCGGAGGCGGCCCTCAGGCCGAAGGTCGGCGGCTTTCTCGATCCGAACCTGGAGGCCATCCGGGCCCTCGAGCCCGACCTGATCGTCGCTTTCAGGGGAAATCCGCTCGAAGCCCTCGACCGGCTGAGGCGAATCGGCCTTCCGGTCTTCGTCCTTGACATCGCCGACGACCTCGAGGCCGTCCCCCGGACGATCGGAAAGCTCGGCCGCCTGACGGGAAGGACGGCGGAGGCCGGGGCCATCATCGACGGCATCGCGGCCGTCTCGCGGAGCGTCGAAGAGGGGCTCCGCGGCCTCGCCGAACGCCCGCGGATTTTCCTCAAGCTCCAGGGCGAGGGCCTCTGGACCTGCGGCCGGGGGAGCTATTTCACCGACATGATCGTCCGGTCGGGCGGGACGAGCATCTCGGCCGGCGTGCCGAAGAATTGGCTCGAGTACGGGGCCGAGCGCCTCCTGGCCGACGACCCCGACCTCATCGTCATCCTGGCCCGATCGGACGACGACTACGCCCGGACGCGAGGCTGGTTCAGGGCCCAGCCGGCCCTCCGCGGACTCCGGGCCGTCCGCGAAGACCGGTTCGGCCGTCTCGATGAAAACGCGGCCAGCCGCTTCGGCCCGCGCCTTTTCGAGGCTTTCGCCGACCTGGCCCGCCTTCTCCATCCGGACCGGTTCCCGGCCCGCTGAACTTTCGCGCCGGTTTCGCAGGAGGAGAGAAGGGTGATAGAATGCCCGCGATGATGCCGACCTTCTTCTTCGTCAAGGACTGGAAGCACGAGGACCGCCTCTTTTCCGCCCACCCTTCCTCGACCCTCCCGAAGGACTCCTCCTGGGTGAAAAAAGCCTGGGACATCGCCAAGAAGAAGCTGATGATTCTGCCCCAACGGACTCTCCGCCAGGAGCAGGCCTTCGCCCTCGCCATGAAAATCGCCGAGTCGGAAGTCCGAGTGCTCCACGGCCACGCCGACGACAAATGGATCAACGCCCGGTTCCATTATTTTCTCCACAAGAAGCGCACCCAGCGGCTGTTCATCGTCGTCGGCGAGGCCCTGCTCGTCCCGCTGACCGGATTCCTCGTCTGGCTTCCCGGGCCGAACGTCGCCTTCTATGCCGTCGCCCTCCTCCTCATCACCCACTGGCTGTCCTTCCGGGGCATCCGACGCCTGCTCAAGAAAGACCACGCCTACGAGGCTTCGCCTCTTCTCGAAGAATGGGAGCGGGCCGCGGCCGAGAAGAGGGAGGAAGACTTCCCCGGCCTGCTCGAGCGGATCGAGCAGGCCTTCGACCTCGAGGGCGTCCGGAAGATTCTCTATAAATAATCAGGCCGGAAAGAGCCCTTCCTTCCCGCGGAGATATCGCTCGACGGTCTCGCGGATTTCGTCCCGAACGCGCCGGAAAGCGGCCAGGACCTCGTCTTCCATCCCCGAGGCCGCGGCCGGGTCGTCGAATCCGAGGTGCGACCTCTCAACGTCTCCGAAAAAGACGGGACAAGTCTCGTTCGCCCGGCCGCAGAGGGTGATCACGTAGTCGAAAGCCTCGTTTTCGAATTCCTCGAGCGATTTGCTGCGGGCCCGGGTGTGGTCGATGCCGATTTCGGCCAGGACGCGCAGGGCGGCCGGGTGGGGCGAGGCCGGAGCCGTGCCCGCGGAAAAAGCTTGAAAATGCCCGCCCAAGTCATGGTTGACCAGCGCCTCGGCCATCTGGGACCGAGCGCTATTGGCCGTGCATAGAAAAAGAACTTTCTTCTTCGTCATGCCTTGACAATCCTCTTTCTATACATGATAATATGTTCATATAATAATATAAATTATGAAAAAAGTCACCCGCATTTTCAAGGCCCTGTCCGACCCCACCCGTCTCCGGGTCGTCCTCCTTCTCCTCGAACGCGAGCTCTGCGTCTGCGAACTCATGGCTATCCTGAAGATGGAGCAGTCCCGCGTCTCCCACCAGCTCCGCCTTCTCCGCGACGCCGGCCTCGTCGAGGACGCCCGCGAGGGCCGATGGATCATCTATCGCATGCCGGATGGGGTCAAGGAATACCTTCGTCCGCTCGTCGAGCGGGCGCTCGGCGACGACGGGAGCGCGGCGGAAACGATCCGCCGAGACCGGGCCGCGATGGAGCTTTGCCTCCGGAGCGAGGTCCGGAAAACGCGCTGCCCGGCCTAGGAAAACGCCATGTCCAAAGACGCCAAGATCCTTCTCGCTCTCGTCGCCGTCTTCCTGGCCGCGTCCTTCATCCCTTTCGGCCGGTCGAACGTCCAGGGCGCCTTCGCCGAGGCCTTCGCCCTGCTCCAGGAGTACGCCCGCCGGCACGTCCTCCTCTGCCTCATCCCGGCCTTCTTTATCGCCGGAGCCATCACTGTCTTCATCCGCCAGGAGGCGGTCATCCGCTATCTCGGCCCGAAGTCCAACAAAGTCCTGGCCTACGGCATCGCCTCCGTCTCGGGGACGATCCTGGCCGTCTGTTCCTGCACCGTCCTTCCCCTTTTTGCCGGCATCTATACGCGGGGAGCGGGGATCGGCCCCGCCTCGGCCTTCCTCTACTCCGGACCGGCCATCAACGTCCTGGCGATCACCCTCACGGCCAAGGTCCTGGGGCTGAAGCTGGGGCTGGCCCGGGCTCTCGGGGCTGTCGTTTTCTCGGTCGTCATCGGGCTTCTCATGCACGCCTTCTTCGGCCGAGAAGCCGCCCGGGAGCGGGAGAGCGGAGATTTCGGCGCCGGCGGAGCTCCGGCCGCCCTCGCCCGGCCGCTCTGGAAGACGGGGCTTTATTTCGCCGTCATGATCGGCATCCTCGTTTTCATGAACTGGGGAAAAGGCGATTCTTCCCTCGGTCTCTGGAATGCCGTTTACAGCGCCAAATGGGCGATCAGCGGGGGCCTTTGGATGACCCTTTTCGTTATCCTTCTCCGCTGGTTCAGCCGGGAGGAGATCAAGGAGTGGGTTCTCTCGACCTGGATTTTCACCAAGCAGATTTTCCCTCTCCTTCTCGCCGGGATCTTCGTCGCCGGATTCCTCCTCGGCCGGCCCGGCCACGAGGCCCTGATTCCGAACCGCTGGATCGCCGGCCTCGTCGGGGGCAATTCCGTCTGGGCCAATCTCTTCGCCGCCGTCTCGGGAGCCCTGATTTATTTCTGCACCCTGACCGAGGTCCCCATCCTCCATGGCCTTCTCGGCTCGGGCATGGGCCAGGGCCCGGCCTTAGCCCTCCTTTTGGCCGGTCCGGCCCTCTCCCTGCCCAGCATCATCGTCATCCGCCGGATGATGGGGACGAAGAAAGCCTTGACATACATCGCCCTGGTCGTCGTCATGTCGACGGTCGCGGGGATTCTATTCGGCCGGCTGTTCGGATGACCGGCCGAGCGATTTGAGGAGGTTTTTGAATGGAGATCAAGATTCTGGGCACCGGCTGCCCTCGCTGCAAGGAAGTCGAAAAGCGGACGATGAACGCCCTGGCTGAGCTGAACGTCGCCGCAGCCGTCGACAAAGTCGCCGACATCTCGAAAATCATGGACTACAAGATCATGGGCACGCCCGGCCTCGTCATCAACGGCAAGGTCAAGTCGGCCGGCCGCATCCCCAGCCTGGAGGACATTAAGAAATTCATCCAGGAAGAATCGTGACGAGGCCCGCATGACCCCGGGAAAAGCAAGGCTCAAAATCCTCGACCGGTACCTGACGGTCTGGATTTTTCTGGCCATGGCGGCCGGCGTCGGGCTGGGGTATTTCGTCCCGGCGGTCGTCGGCCTCATCAACACATTCCAAGCCGGGACGACCAACATCCCGATCGCCGTCGGACTCATCCTGATGATGTACCCGCCACTGGCGAAAGTCCGGTACGAGGAACTCGGGGACGTCTTCAAGAACGCCAAGGTCCTCGGGCTGTCGCTCGTCCAGAACTGGGTCATCGGGCCGCTTCTCATGTTCGCCCTGGCCGTCGTCTTTCTCCGCGACAAACCCGAGTACATGTACGGCCTGATCTTGATCGGCCTGGCCCGCTGCATCGCCATGGTCATCGTCTGGAACGACCTGGCCCAGGGCGACCGGGAATACGCGGCCGGGCTCGTCGCCTTCAATTCGATCTTCCAGGTCCTGTTCTTTTCGGTCTACGCCTACGTCTTCATCACCGTCTTCCCGACCTGGCTCGGCCTCGAGGGGACGGCCGTCGACGTCACCATGCGCCAGATCGCCGAGAGCGTCTTTGTCTATCTCGGCATTCCCTTCATCGCCGGGGTCGCGACCCGCTTCAGCCTCCTGAAGCTCAAAGGCCGGACGTGGTACGAGACGAAGTTCATCCCCCGGATCAGCCCGATCACTCTCATCGCCCTCCTCTTCACCATCGTCGTCATGTTCTCGCTGAAGGGAGAGCTCATCGTCAAGATCCCGCTCGACGTCATCCGCATCGCCGTTCCCCTTCTCCTGTATTTCGTCGTGATGTTCCTCGTCTCTTTCGCCCTCAGCCGCAAAGCGGGGGCGGATTATCCCAAGGCGGCGACCCTGTCGTTCACCGCGGCCAGCAACAACTTCGAGCTGGCCATCGCCGTGGCCGTGGCCGTCTTCGGCCTCCATTCCGGCGAGGCCTTCGCCGCCGTCATCGGGCCGCTCATCGAAGTCCCGGTCATGATCGGCCTCGTCAACGTCGCTCTCTTTTTCAAGCGCAAATATTTCTCGACGGCGGGGCGAACCGGGAGTCTTGCCTGAAGCCCTTTAACCATGGAGAAGAAGAAGATGAGGCCGAAGGCCCCCGAATTGACAATCCCCCTCGGAATGGGCTAACGTGTCCCTGTCATGCCGCTGACGCTGACCGAAGTCCTCCTTCTCGTCGCGACCTTCGCCTTCGTCGCGGCCGTCGTCTTCCTCATCCGGCTCCTCGCCCAGCTCCGCCGGACGGCGGCCGAAGGCGAGAAGGCCCTGGCGGAGGTCCGGGAGCTCGCCCGCCATCTCACCGAGCTCGACCTTGTCGTGAAGGAGCGGGTCGAGGACCTGGGACAAACGCTGGCCGCTTCGAAAAAGGCGGCGACGAGCCTGGCCGAGGCCTCCTGGCTCGTCACCTCCCGGATCGTCCGCCCCTCGGCGAAATACCTCCCCCTCATCCTCCCCGCGGCGAGGTTCGTCTGGCGTCAGTTCGGCAAACGAAAGGAGAAGAGACATGGGAAATGACAACAAGGGCAGCGCCCTCGAAGTCGCCGTTTCCTTCCTCATCGGCGCGGCCACGGGCTTCGTCCTCGGCATCCTGTTCGCCCCGGCCAGCGGCAAGGAGACCCGGAAGAAGATCCACGACGAGGTCGAAAAGTCCACCGAAAAAGCCAAGGATGGATTCGACAAGATCGCCAAGGAGGCCGAGAAGGGGATCAAGGTCGTCAAGGAAAAAACCCAGGAAGGGATCGAAGCGATCAAGGAATTCATCGACAAGAAGAAGCAGGAGTTCATGAAGCACGGCCCCGAGGCCTATCCCGACGACAAGCCCAAGGCCTGATTTCCCCCCCCGAGGCCCGACAACAGCGCCGTTTCCCCAAGAAGTTGGACCCTATGAGCGCCACGGCGATCCTCCAGATCAAGGCCCGCGAAATCCTCGATTCCCGGGGCCATCCGACCGTCGCCGCGGCCGTTGTTTTGGAAGGAGGGGCGGTCGGCAAGGCCTTCGTCCCGTCGGGGGCTTCGACCGGCAGCCACGAAGCCCTGGAGCTTCGGGACGAGGACCCGGCCCGCTACCTCGGCAAGGGTGTCCGCAAGGCCGTCGGCCACATCAACGACGTCATCGCTCCCCGTCTCGCCGGAACGGACGTTCGGGACCAGGCCGCCCTCGACGCCCGGCTTCTCGCTCTCGACGGCACCCCGGCCAAGACGAAACTGGGGGCCAACGCCGTCCTGGCCGTGTCCATGGCCGCGGCCGAGGCGGCGGCCCGGGCCCAAGGCCTGCCTCTCTACGCCTCCCTCCGCCGCGCGGAGTCCTATCTCCTTCCGGTTCCCCAGGTCAACATCCTCAACGGCGGGGCCCACGCCGACAACAGCGTCGACATCCAGGAGTTCATGGTCGTTCCGGCGGGGCTGCCGACGTTCGCCGAGGCGATCCGGGCGGCGGCCGAGGTCTTCCATAACCTCCGGAAAATCCTCAAGAAGAAAGGCTACGGCGTCTCGGTCGGAGACGAGGGCGGCTTCGCCCCCAACCTTCGCTCGAACGAGGAGGCCTTGGACTGTCTCGTCGAGAGCATCCAGAAGGCCGGCTACACCCCCGGCCGACACATCTGGATAGCCCTCGACCCGGCCGCCTCGGAGTTCTTCGACGCCGGACGCTATGTCTTCAAGAAATCGACCGGCGCGGCCCGAACCTCGGCCGAGATGATCGCTTTCTACGCCGGCCTGTGCGACCGGTACCCGATCGTCTCGATCGAAGACGGGCTGGCCGAGGACGACTGGGACGGCTGGAAGGACCTCACCGCCGTCCTCGGCCGCCGCGTCCAGATCGTCGGCGACGACATCTTCGTGACCAATCTCCGGCGTTTTCGCGACGGCCTCGAGCGCCGGATCGCCAACGCCATTCTCATCAAACTCAACCAGATCGGGAGCCTCTCCGAAACCATCGAAACCGTCGATTTCGCCCGGGCCAACGGCTATGCGACGGTCATCTCCCACCGCTCGGGGGAGACCGAGGACACGTTCATCGCCGACCTGGCCGTCGCCTTGGGCGCCGGACAGATCAAGACGGGTTCGATCTGCCGGAGCGAGCGGGTGGCGAAGTACAACCGCCTTCTCGAGATCGAGGAGGAGCTCGGGCCCCGGGCGGCCTTCGCCGGCCGCGAGGCCTTCGCCAAGTTCATTCCTTGAACAGGCGCCCCGAGGCCGGCCCGCCGAATTTCCGCTCATGGGCCAGGAGCCATTCCTTGCGCCACAGCCCGCTCCCGTAGCCGGTCAAATCCCCCCCTTTTCCGACCACCCGGTGGCAGGGGATCAGGATGACGGCCGGATTGCTCCCGTTGGCCGCCCCGACCGCCCGGACGGCCCGGGGGCGGCCGATCTCCCGCGCCACCCGGCCGTACGTCGTCGTTGTCCCGTAAGCGACCTCGGCCACCGCCCTCCAAACCCGGCGCTGGAAATCGGTCCCTTGCGGCCGCAAGGCGGCCGTGAAGGCTTTCCTTCCCCCGGCGAAATATTCGGCCAGCTCTTTCAGGCATTTTTCCAAGGCCGGCGTCCACTCCGACGTCCGCGGCTTTCGGCCGGAGGCGAAGCGGACGGCGAGGACGGCCTCCTCCGTCCCCTCGACCTCGAGGATCCCGATCGGAGAGACATAGTAAGCTTTGCGGACGGTTTCCACGGATGATCTCATGGCTCTCATTATCGAACACAATCATTGCCCTTGACAAGTCGCTGGGGCCCCGACCCAGTTGACTTTGGAGGGACCGCATTCTAAGATAAGGCGTGGTCAAGAGCCGTTCCGTCATCTTTCTATCCTTACTGTTTGCTGCTCTTTGCCCGCTTCGGAGCCGACCCGCGGTCGACGTCAAGACGGCCGCCGACATCGACCGGGAGACCGAAAAAATCCGTCCCGACATGGTCAAGGTCCGCCGCTACATCCATATGTATCCCGAGCTGGCGAACCACGAGGTCGAGACGTCCCGGACGATCGCCGCCAAACTCGCCTCCTGGGGATTGGAAGTCAAGACGGGCGTCGCCCGGACGGGGGTCGTCGGCATGCTCCGGAGCGCCCGCCCGGGAGCCACGGTCGCCCTTCGGGCCGCGATCGACGCCGTACCCGTCTCCGAAGCGGCCGATGTCCCGTTCAAATCCCTCAACCCCGGCATCATGCACGCCACCGGGAACGACCTCCACACGGCCGTCGTCCTGGGCGCCGCCTACGTCCTTTCGACCCTCAAGGACCGATTCGCCGGGAACGTCAAGTTCATCTTCCAGCCGGCCTCCCAGCCCTCCTCCGAAAACGGAGAAAGCGGGGCGGCCTTGATGATCAAGGACGGTATCCTGGACAACCCGGCCGTGGGGGCAATTTTCGGATTTCATGTCCTGCCCGAGACGCTGGGACAGGTCTTCACCGCCCCCGGCATTCTCCTGGCCGGTTCGGACACGTTCGAGATCACGATCAAGGGGCGCTCCGCCCCGGGATTTCAGCCTCAGGACGGCGTGGACGCCATCGTCCTCGCGGCCGAGATCGTCCTCGCTCTGCAGACGATCGTCAGCCGGACCCTTGACCCCGCCGACCCGGCCCTGTTGACCATCGGCCGGATCGAAGGAGGCGCCAAGACCGACGTCATCGCCGACCGGGTCCGCCTCGAGGGCATCGTCCGGACGCAGAACGAGCCCGCCCGGAGGAAGATCCAAAAGCTCATGGAGGCCGCCGTCCGGGGAATCGTCCAGGCCTTCGGCGGCGACTACGCCTTCACCTTCAAGCCCGGAGTCCCCCCGCTCGACAACCATCCCGAGCTGGTCGAATTCGTCCTTCCGGCGCTCCGGGAGGCTTTGGGAGAACGGCAGGTTCTGCCGATCAAACCCCTGATGATGGCCGACGACTTCGCCGTCTTCGCCCAAAGGGTTCCGGCGTTCTTTTTTTTCCTCGGCACCCGCAACCCGCGCCTCCCCCCCGCCTCGCTCTCCAGCCCCCATTTCAACCCCGACGAACGGGCCATCGGGACGGGGATCAAAATCCTCGCCCATCTCGTTCTCGACGGCTTGGAACGGCAAAGCCGGATGGCCAAGGGCGAGCATCCCCGGCCTTGAAGCCTGATGGCCTTCCCTCTTTTCCTGATGGCCGTCCCTTTCGCCGGGGGCATCTGGCTGGGCTCGTCCGCCGTTCTCGAACCGGCCGCCTGGGCGGTCTTGGCCGCTCTTTTTTTGGCCGCAGCCTGGGGTTTTTTCCTCTTGAGGAAAACGACCGCTCCGTTCTTCCTCGCCCTCGCCGTCTGCGGCGCTTTGGGAGCCGGCCTCATCGCCCGGGCCGAGGGACGGTCCCAGGAGAACCCGCTCTCCGGCCTGCCCCGCGGCATCTACGCCGATTTCACCGGGACGCTCCTCCGCTCGCCGGGCCGGGGGATCGAGCGCGACGATTTCCTCCTGCGGGTGGCCTCGATCCGCCTCCGCGACCGGAACCTATCGGCTCGGGGAATCCTCCGGGTCTCCATTCCGCACTCGGCCGAGTTCCCCGGCCGGCTCGACGTCTTGACGGGCGACCGAGTCACCGTCTCGGCCCAGATCCAATCCCCGCGGGAATACCGGAACTTCGACGAGCCTTTCTATCCCCTTTCCCTAAAAATCCGCGGGATCAACGCCCAGGCCTCGACGAAAAGCCCCCTCCTCGTCGTCCGGGAAGACCCCGGCCGAACGGCCTTCGTTCCTCTCCGTCTCGTCTCCCGCCTCCGCCAGGCTTTTCAGCGAAGCCTGGAGCGTTTCTTCCCTTCCGCCGGACCGCCGTCCTCCCTCTCGCCTGAGGGGGCCGTCCTCGAGGCTCTCATCCTCGGTGAGCGCGGCCGGATGGATCCGGCCACGGCCCGGGACCTCCAGAGGACGGGGATTTTCCATCTTTTCGCCATCTCCGGAGCCCACGTCGGCATCGTCGCCTTCCTCGCTTTCCTCCTGCTCAAGGCCGTCCGGATCCCGGCCCGCGCCTCCCACGCCGCCGTTCTCGCCGTCCTCCTCGCCTATGCCCTCCTCGTCGAGGGAAGGCCGTCCGTCGTCCGGGCCGTGGCCATGGCCTCGATCTACATCCTCGGAAAAATCTTCTGGAAGGATGCCCATCCCCTCAATGCCCTGGGCATCGGGGCCGTCCTCATCCTCCTGGCCAATCCGTTCCAGCTCTTCGAGGCCGGCTTCCAGATGACCTTCGGGGCCACCCTGGGGATCATCCTCTTGTTCCCCCGGATCCGGAACGTCCTTCCCCGTCTCCCCTTGAGAATCTCGGAGCTGTTCGGGGTGTCTCTGGCGGCCCAGGCCGCCGTCTTCCCCATTCTGGCCCGGTCTTTCCACCGGGTCGTTTTCTCGGGAGTCCTCCTCAATCTGATCGCCGTCCCTTTGGCCGGCCTCATCATGGCCGCCGGCTACGTATTCCTCCCCCTTTCCCTCGCCGCCCCGGACTTGGCCGGCCGGGCCGCGGGCGTCATGGCCTTTCTCGTCCGGACGTTTCTGGCCTCCTCGCGGCTGCTTGACGGCCTGCCCTTCCTCTCCTTCCGCGTCCCGACCCCTCCGGCCTCCCTCGTCCTCGCCTATCTCGCCGGGCTGGGGGCCCTTCTCCTGCCGGCTCGATTCCGTCCGGTCCGCCGGGCCGGCGGCGCGGTCGCCTTGGCCGCTTTCCTTCTTGTCGTTATCCATCCGTTTCCGTCCTCGGTCCGGGATTTGACCGTCACCGTTCTCGACGTCGGCCAGGGCGACTCGATCCTGGTCGAATTCCCCGGCCGGGCGAAAATGCTCGTCGACGGCGGAGGCCTTCCCGTCGGCGGCTTCGACATCGGCGAACACGTTGTCTCCCCCTTCCTCTGGAACAAGGGGATCAAGCGCCTCGACCTTCTCGTCCTGTCCCACGCCCACCCCGATCATCTCCATGGCCTCGCCGCCGTCGCCGAGAACTTCCGGGTGGGCGAGTTCTGGGAAACGTCCGCCCCGCCCGCGGATAAAGCCTATGATCGTTTGAATCGCGCCCTGGCCGGAGTCCGGAGGAAACGCGTCGCCAGGGGGGAGGCCTTCACCCGCGGAGGGGTCGACGTGGACGTCCTCTCTCCGCCGGCCTGTCCGG
>VGJF01000002.1 GCA_016867585.1 Candidatus Aminicenantota bacterium
GCCCGGAGGAATTCGACCTGGGCGAGGATGAGCCGTCCGCTGATGACCATCTTGACGTCGAGAGGCGTCCGGAGGGCTTTCTGGAGGGCCAATTCGGCGTTCAGGAGGTCTCCCCGAGCATGATACGCCGTCGCCGTCTGGTAGGAGAGGAAGCCTTCCTCGGGAAACCGGCGCGCGGCGTCCTCGAAGAAGCCGATGTTCGTCCGGTAGTCGTAGGCGTTGAGGACGACCGAGGGGATGAAGAGGAGGAAGATTCCGAAGGCGACGGCGTTCCGCTGCAGCTCCTTGAGGCGGCCCAGGGCCCGGACGAGAATCCAGGTGGCGGCGAGGGCGGGAATCATCATGTACCTGGCGTAAAGGTGATAGCTGACGAACGCGGCGAAGACGAGGCCGAGAGAGCCGGCGACGAATCCGGCGAGGAGGGCGACCGGAGTGGCGAAGGCTTTCCGTCGCCAGGCGAGATATGCCAGGGCCAGCAGGGCCAGGCCGAAGGCGATCCCGAAGACGAGATATCGGGGCTTGGCCAGTTCGGCGTCCGGGAGGAAGCGGTCATAGACGACCGGGAAGACGATCGACCGGCCGTAGTACCCGGCCGCGGCGACGAGCTTGAGGATATTTTTGCCCAGTCCGGGCAGGAACCGCATCGCCGGATTGCCCATCCCCAGGACGCCGACCTTGAGGACGAAGAATCCCGCGACGACGGCCAGGTTGGCGAGATGATACGCCGGCGTCAGGCGCTTCCGGCGGACGAGCTCGAAGACGACGAGGGCGGGGAGGAAGAAGAGGAAGCTCTCCTTGGAGAACAGGCCGAGGGCGAAAGCCGCGGAGGACCAGAGCCAGCGCCCGCCTCCCGGGCGTTCGACCTGGCGGGCGAGAGCGAGGAGGGCCAGGCTTCCGAAGAGAAGGAGGAAGAGGTCGCAGCGGCCGACGATCCAGACGACGTTGTCCGCGTTCAGGGGGTTCAGGGCGAAGAGGAGGGTCGTGACTTCGGCGAACGAGCCTTTCTCGGACTGTTTCCTGAGGAAGGCGTAGAGGGCGATGAGGCCGAGGACGTAGAGGGCGAGATTGACGAGCCGCATGCTCCAGGGCCGGAGGCCCCAGAGGTCGCGCTCGAGAAGGAACGAAGCCGTGACGACGGGCCGATAATAGAGAAAGCGGACGGCCTTCTCTCCGGGCTCGACGAAATACCCCAGCTTGAACGCCTCCCAGGTCTTGTGGGAGGAGAAGAACGGGTTGTCCTCCCGGAGGAAATCGGCGTCGTCCCAGACGGGGTCATAGGAGAGGGTCCGGAAATAGACGCCGAAGACCGTGACGGCCAGGAGGAGGACGAAAACGGCCCCGCGATGTTTCATCGGAGGCCTATTCTATCAAAAAGAAAAAGGGGACGGTTCTATTTTCGGCTGAAAATAGAACCGTCCCCTTTTGAGTTTAAAGCGAAGAGTTCAGCCCTTGAGGATCTGGCTGACCTCGTCCTTGTCGACGTCGAGGATGTAGGGGATGCCGCTGATGTCGGAGGCTTCCTTGGTCAGGGAGGCGATGTCGTCCCGGGTGATGTAGCTCAGGGCGAACTTCCGGTTGCCGGCCATGAGCTGGCGCAATCCCTGGTCGAGGCGCTTGAAGTAGCTGTAAACGCCCATCGCCCCGGGCGGGAGGTTCTCGAACCGCTTGCCGTACTTCCGCTTGAGCTCGGGGGCGGTGACGAAGATCTCCTCTCGGGAGTTGCCGAACCGCTCGACGTAGACCGGGATTTGGCCTTCGTCGATCCGCCGGCCGATCGTCTTGCCGACCATGGCCGCGGCCAGGGGGCTGCGGGCCATCCCGACGGCCTTGACGTAGGGCGCGCCCAGGGACAAGGCCTTGAAGATCTGGTCCTCGAAGGTGATTCCCCCGGCGAAGACGATGTCGGGGAGGTATTCGCCCCGCTTGGCCAGGATATCCGCGTATTTGTAGGTCAGGCTCCAGATCTCGACGCTCGGGATGCCCCACTCGTTCATCATCCGCCAGGGGCTCATCCCCGTCCCGCCGCCGGCGCCGTCCACGGTCAGCATGTCGAGCTTGGCCTTGGAGGCGTACTTGACCGCCCGGGCGAGGTCGGCCGGCCGGTAGGCGCCCGTCTTCAGAAAGACGTGCTTCGCCCCGGCCTTGCGGAGCTCCGCGACGCGCTTCATGAAGCTCTCTTCCTCGACCATCCCCAACCGGGAATGGCGCTCGAACTCCTTGAAGCCGCCCTTCTCGAAGGCGGCGATGACGTTCGGGTCCTCGGGATCGGGAAGGACGATGTAGCCCCGCTTCCGGAGATCCTGGGCCTTCTTGAGGTTCTTGATCTTGACCTCGCCGCCGATGTCCTTGGCCCCCTGGCCCCACTTCAGCTCGACGGTGTCGACCTTGAGCTTCTGGATGGCGTACTCCTGGATGCCGAGGCGGGTGTCCTCGACGTTGGCCTGGACGACGACCGTCCCGTAGCCGTCCTGCCAGTCCTTGTAGAGCTTGACCCGCGTCTCGAGGTCCTTGGAGCGGACGATCCGGCCGTTCTTGATCTCGGAGTCGTCGTCCATCCCGCCGACGTTCTCGCCGACGGTCAGGATCGCGCCCGAGACGGCCGCCCCGATGGCCAGCCCTTCCCAGTTCTGCTTGGCGACATTGGTCGAACCCATGCCGCCCAGGACGAACGGGACCTTGAGCTTGATGTCCTTGTCCTTCCCCACGGCCGTCTCGATCGAGACTTTCTCGAACGTCGCCTTGTCGCTGTCGGCCTCGACGCCGTGGGCCCCGACGGCCGTCCCCATGATGCTGAAGTGAGAGAGGTCGTAGGGGTATTCCTTCTCCGAGCCGGCGGTGATGATCCCGAACGGCTGGGGATAGAGGACTTCGGCCCCGCGGTAGGCGGATTTGCCGATCTCGCACATCCCGATGCAGCCGTCGACGCAGGTCACGCACATCCCGCTGAAGGGGCTGATCGAGCCTTCGGTCCGGTTCTTGGTCAGGGTCGCCGCGCTTCGGTTGAGTTTCGTATAAGACATCTTCGTTTCCTCCTTGTCGAAAAGTTATTTGGATTTGTCCTGGACGCAGGTGCCGCACCGGCCGGCGTCGTACATCCAGCAGTTCAGTTCGCCGTATTCTTCGAGGCAGGTCGGCTCGATCTGCAGGCAGGCGTTGCAGATGTCCGTCTCGGCGCTCGGGCCCTGGCAGCGGGCCGAACAGGCCGGGCAGATGTAGATGCAGGCCCCGCAGAGCCGGCAGTCCTCGGACCGGATGTCGAAGGGGGTCGAGATCTTCCGCTTGTGGCCCCGGTTCTGGAAGCCGATGGCCCGGGCGTCCATCTGCTCGTCGCACATCCGGACGCACAGGCCGCAGTAGACGCATTCCTCGTTGCGCGGCGGGTAGCGCTGTTCCGTCACGCCGAACTTCGAGGCCAGGTCCTGGATCTTCTTCGACATGGGCGCGGTCGAGAGCATGAGCTCGATCATCATCCGCCGCGCCCGGATGACCCGTTTCGTGTCCGTCTGGACGACCAGGCCTTCCTCGGCGGGATAGGTGCAGGAGGAGACGAGCCGCGTCTTGGGCTTGGCCCCGATCTCGACGACGCACAGGCGGCAGCCCCCCCAGGGGGTCAGCCCCTCGTTGTGGCACAGGGTCGGGATCTCCAGCCCGTAAAACTGGGCCGTCTCGAGGAGCGTCCAGCCCTCCTCGGCCTGGACTTCCAAGCCGTTCATGATGAGGCGGATCATGGATTCCCTCCTAAGGCGGCCTTGCCGTCCTCGGTCTCCAGGTCGCAGCGCAGGCAGCGCCGCGCTTCCCGGCAGGCCGACGCTTCGGAAAGCGTCCTTTCGACTTCGCGGAAATTCTTCCGCCGCTGGGCCGGCGACAGGGTGGGGATTTTCGGCCGCTCCGCCCGGGCCGCCTCCGCTTCGGAAACGGAAACGGAGGGAACGTACGTCGACGGCCGAGTCAGCCAGTAATCGCGTTGCATCGGCAGGCCGCGGATGTATTTCTCGATCATCTCGGCCGCGACCTTGCCCGCGGCCATGGCTTCGACGACCATGTTCGGGCCGGTCACGGCGTCGCCCCCGGCGAAGACTCCGGCCCGGGTCGTCATGGCCGTCTCTTCGTCGATGTGGATGTTCTCCTCGACCCGACGGATTTCGTCGCCCTCGCCGATGTAGGACGTGTCGGGGCGCTCGCTGATGGCCAGGATGAGGGTGTCGAGAGGCATCGTGAAGTTCGAGCCCTCGACGGGCACCGGCCTCCGCCGTCCGCTCGAGTCCTTGTCGCCGAGCCTCATCCGGACGCACTCGATGGCCGTCGCCTTGCCGTAGGCGGTGATGACCCGGACCGGGGCGACGAGGAACTGGAGATCGATCCCTTCCTCGATGGCCGCGTCGACCTCCTCGGCCAGGGCCGGCATTTCCGCCTTCGTCCGGCGGTAGAGGATCGAGACCTTCTCGCAGCCCGGCTGCCGGTGGGCGGCTCGGGCGGCGTCGATCGCCGAGTTGCCGCCGCCGACGACGCAGACCCGCTTGCCGACGGGAACGGTCCGGCCGAGGTTGATTTCCCGGAGATACTCCAGGGAGTGGAGGACGCCCTCGGCCTCCTCGCCGGGGATGCCCATGGCCAGGGACTTCCCGGCCCCCGTGGCGCAGAAGACGGCCTTGTAACCGTCCCGGAACAGGCCGTCGATGGTGATGTCGCGGCCGAGGACCTGGCCCGTTCGGATCGTCACGCCCGAGGCCTTGATGAAATCGACCTCGCGGGCGACGATCTCTTTGGGAAGACGGTGGTCGGGAATGCCGACGGCCGTCATCCCTCCGGAGACGGGCAGGGCCTCGTAGATCGTCGGCCGGTAACCCTTCCGGGCGAGGAAATATCCGGCCGTCAGGCCGGCCGGCCCGCCGCCGATGATGGCGACCTTTTCCTTGTTCTGGCGGAGGGGTTCGGGGACATAGCGGACCCCGTTGGCTTCGGCCCAGTCGAGGACGAAGCGCTTGATGGCCCGGATCGAGATCGGCTCGCCCGACTCGCCGGCCCGGCAGGCCAGCTCGCAGGGATGGTGGCAAACCCGGGCGCAGATCGAAGGCAGGGGATTGTCCTTGAGAATGACCCGGTAGGCCTCCTCGTACCGGCCTTGGGAAACCAGGGCGATGTAGGTCGAGGCCTCCTGGCCGATCGGGCAGACGTAGTGGCAGGGGGACGAGACGATCTCCTTGCAGACCAGGGCCGGGCACTTCTTGCGCCGGATGTGCTGGCGGTACTCGGCCTTGAAGTACTTGAGGGTCGAAAGGACGGGGTTGGCCGCGTTCTGGCCCAGGCCGCACATCGAGGCGTCCTTGACCGATTCGGCCAGCTCCTCGAGGAGGACGAGGTCGTCGTCCTTCCCCTGTCCCTTGGAGATCCGCTCGACGATCTCCCAGAGCCGCTGGGTCCCCTCGCGGCAGGACAGGCACTTGCCGCAGGACTCGTCCCGGAGGAAATTCAGGAAGTACTTGGCCACGTCGACCATGCAGGTCGATTCGTCCATGACGATCATCCCCCCCGAGCCCATGATCGAGCCGGCCGCGGCCAGGCTCTCATAGTCGATCGGGAGGTCGATCTTCGAGGCCGGCAGGCAGCCGCCGGCCGGGCCCCCGGTCTGGACGGCCTTGAACCTCTTGTCGCCCGGGATCCCTCCGCCGATGTCGTAGATGATCTCCCGAAGGGTGATCCCCATCGGGACCTCGACGAGGCCGGTGTTGTTGATCTTGCCGACGAGCGAGAAGATCTTGGTTCCCTTGCTGCCGGCCGTGCCGATCGAGGCAAAGGCCGCCCCCCCCTTGGTGATGACGAGGGGGACGGTCCCCCAGGTTTCGACGTTGTTGATGACCGTCGGCTTTCCCAGAAGGCCCTTGATCGCGGGGTAAGGCGGCCGCTGGCGCGGTTCGCCGACCTTCCCTTCGATCGAGGCGATCATGGCCGTCTCTTCGCCGCAGACGAAGGCCCCGGCCCCTTTGGCGATCCGGAAGTCGAAGTCGAAGCCCGTCCCGAGGATATTCTCCCCGAGGAGGCCGGCGCCCCGGAGGGCCTCGATGGCCGCCGTGACGTTCTCCACGGCCAGAGGGTACTCGTCACGGACGTAGATGATCCCCTCCCGGGCGCCGATGGCGAAGGCGCCGATCATCATCCCCTCGAGGACGCGATGGGGATTGCCCTCGAGGAGGCTGCGGTCCATGTACGCCCCGGGGTCGCCTTCGTCGGCGTTGCAGATGATGTATTTTGGGGCGGCTTTTTGGGCGCGGGCGACTTCCCACTTCCTTCCCGTCGGGAAGCCGGCGCCGCCCCGCCCCCGAAGGCCCGAGGTCTTGACCTCGCCGATGACCTCCTCGGGGCTCATCTTGGTGAGGACCTTGAGAAGGGCGCCGTAGCCGCCGATCGAAAAATAATCGTCGATCCGGGTCGGATCGATGAGGGCGTTGTCGCCGAGAACGAACCGGTTCTGCTTCTTGTAGAACGGGATTTCGTGCTCCCGTCGGGCCGTCCCCCCCGTCGCCGGGTCCTTGTAGAGGAGGTCCTCGAGGACCTGTTTCTTCTTGACCGTCCGGCCGACGATGTCGTCGGCCCTCTTGGGGTCGACCTTCTGGTAGAAAAGGTCCTGGGGCTGGATGATGATGTTGGGTTCGGCCTCGCAGAAGCCGTGGCAGCCGGTCACCCGGACCCGGACGTTCTTCTCCAGCTTGGAGGCCTTGAGGGATTTCTCCAGGGCGGAGATGACCTTGAGGGATCCCCGGGCCCGGCCGCACGTGCCCGCCGAAACGGTCAGGACGGGGCGCTTGTCCTCGGTCCGCCGCTTCTTGAGGCCGGAGATGCGGTTCTTGAGATCCCGGGTTGTCTTGAGGACGGGAAGGGCTTTCATGAAGGCCTCCCCGGCTTCCGGTACCTTTTCAGGATCCCGTCCACCTTCCGGGTCGTCGTGTGGGCGTGGTAATCGCGGTCGACGACGACGACCGGGCCGATGGCGCAGCAGCCGAGACAGGCCACGGTCTCGAGGGTGAACTGGCCGTCGGGAGTCGTCTCCCCGGGCTGGACGGCCAGCTTGCGCTCGAATTCCTCCAGGATTTTCGGACCCCCGCGGATGTGGCAGGCCGTCCCCAGGCAGACGGTGACGATGTGGCGTCCCCGCGGCTTCAGACTGAAGGCGCGGTAGAACGTCGCCACGCCGATCACGTCGATGAGGGGGACGCCCAAGGATCGGGCCACGGCGCGGAGGGCGTCGGGCGGAAGGTAGTTGTGCTCCGCCTGGATGTCCTGGAGGATCGCGATGAGCGCCTTTTTCTGGCTCTTGTGCTTGAGGATCGAGGCCTTCACGCGGTCGATTTGGACATCCACGAATTTCCCTCCGTCAGAATGGGATTATGGACAGAGTGGCCGACGACGGAATCACGGACGGGCCGAGGGTGGAGGAAGCTCCTCCCGTTGAACCGGCCCTTCGCCAGGCGATGAATGGATGACTCCAGTTTCAAATGTTTTTATGAATAACTAAACGAGAAAAAACCTTATAACAGAGAAAAAACGCCTTGTCAAGGCGGAAAATAATTAACAAACATGGTTTACATAGGGCCCTTTTTCCGGTATCATGAACTCCGGCGGAGGAGCGGATGGAGGCTTCGGCGAACGGACGAAAGAGGGCCCGGCGAAGAGAAATTGTCCGCCGCGCCCGCCTCACGGGAAACGTCGCCGAGGCCTGCCGCTTCCACGGGATCAGCCGGACAACCTTTTATAAATGGCTGCGCCGCTTCGAGAGCGAAGGCCCGGCCGGGCTGGACGACAAATCGCGCCGCCCGCACGGCCATCCCCGCCGGACGCCGGCCGAGGTCGTGGCCAAGATCGTCTTTATCCGGCGGGTCTTCGGCCTGGGGCCGGCCGAGATCGGAAGGCGGCTCGAGTCCCTATCCGGATTTCGGATTTCCGGGCCCGGCGTCTGGAAAGTCCTCCGCCGCCTCGGCCTCCATCGCCGTTGCGGAGCGGGGCGCCGGCTCAGGGCCGAGGTCCCCCCGCCCGAGGAAAAGCGCGTCGTTCGCCTCGATGTCCGGCCGATCCAGAATCCCTTGGTCTCGAGGCGGCTGACCTACCTTTACATCGCCGCCGAAGAAGAGAGCGGCCTCCGCTTTATCCGGACGTTCGACCGGATCGAGCCGGCGACGGCCATCCGGTTCATCGAAGAGGCGATCCGCCGGCTTCCTTTTCGCGTTGGAGCGGTCAAAACCGACGCCGGCCCGGAATGGAAGGGCTATGTCCACGCCGGCCTCCTCGGCCGGGGGATCGATCATTTTGTCTCCAGGACGCGGAAACCGGACGAGAAGCTTCCCCTCGGCCATTCGGCCTGGGCCGACGGCCCTCCGGCCGGCCTCGAGGAGGGCCTTCTCGTGGAACCGGAGGGTTTCCTGACCGAGGCCCTCCGGCGCTGGGAGCGCCTTTACAAGATCGGCAGATAGCGGCGGACTTCATAGTCCGAGACCTGCTTGTCGTATTCGGCCCCGACGTTCCGGGCGTAGTCGGCGATCTCCTCGCGCTTGTTGGCGATGAACTTGCGGAAGATGTCCTCGCCCAGGGCGTTGCGGACGAGATCGCTCCCTTCCATGAGCCGGACGGCTTCCGCCAGATCCCGGGGGAGGGTTTGGATCTTGAGCTTCTTCTGCCGGGCGCCGCTCATGCCGTAGGTGTTCTCCTCGACGGCCTCGGGGAGGGGATACCGCTCCCGGACGCCGGCCAGTCCGGCCGTCAGCATGACGGTGAAGGCGAGATACAGGTTGCAGCCGGGGTCGGGAGAGCGGAGCTCGAGACGGGTGGCGCCTTCCTTGTCGGGCTGGTACTGGGGGACGCGGATGTAGGCCGAGCGGTTCCTCTGGCCCCAGGCGATGTAGACCGGGGCCTCGTAGCCCTCGATGAGCCTCTTGTAGGAGTTGATCCACTGGCTGAAGACGGCCGAAATCTCCCGGGCGTGGTGGATGAGTCCGCCGATGTATGACCGGGCGGTTCCCGACAGGCGGTATTCGCCCGAACCGTCGAAGAAGAGATTCCTCCCCCCGCTCCAGAGGGACTGGTGGACGTGCATCCCGCTGCCGTTCTGGCCGTTGATCGGCTTGGGCATGAAGGTCGCGTAGAGGCCGTGCATCCGGGCGACGCGTTTGACCATGTATCGGAAGAGCATCCCGATGTCGGCCATCTCCAGGGCGCCGGCGTATTCGAGGTCGATCTCGTGCTGGCCGTGGGCGACCTCGTGGTGGTCGTATTCGGAGCGGATGCCCATCCGCTTGAGGAGGAGCTGGATCTCTTTCCGGATTTCGCCGTGGCGGCCGGCGAAGAAATACCCGCCCTCGTCCAGGGGCTCGGGCTCGCGGTCGTTGGGGAAGAGGAAGAATTCGAGCTCGGGCCCGACGTTGAAGGCCTCGATCCCGAACTCCTCCTCGGCTCGGCGGAGGGCCCGCTTCAAGGCGCCGCGGGAGTCGCCCCCGAACGGCCGTCCGTCCGGCGTCAGGATGTCTCCAAACATGACTCCCTCCCGCCAGGTCGTGGCCGGGTCGAAGCCCCGATAGGCCCACGGCAGGAGACGGAAGGTCTTCGGATCGGGCTTGATGACGAGGTCGCTCTCCTCGATCCGGACGAAGCCTTCAACCGATGAGCCGTCGAAGCCCTTCCCGTCTCGGAAGGCTTTTTCGAGCTCGGGTCCGGGGAAGGAGAAGTCCATGGGCCGGCCCAGGATGTCGGGGAAAACGACCCGGATGAACTCGATCCTGTTTTCCGGCTCGAGGACGGCCTCGAGGACTTCTTCTTCTCCGGCGTAGCCGTGCGTTTTCAGGCTCGAGGGACAAGATGACGTCATCTTCAACCTCCTGAACTATTAAAAAAAGACATTTGTCCTTTCATATACAGATTTCAATTTCATTTGTCAAGATATCATATATAATTAAGCACAAATGTTTTGCATCGATGAATAATAAGGAGTCGGGGCGGCGAGCCGAGCGGATGTGTCCCACCCCGGAGCCGTTGACGTGTTTCGCGGCCGCCCCAAAAAGGCGCTTGTCGGCCGGACGAGCGGGGCGGAAAACGTATATAATAGGCGGCGGGGAGGATCATCCGTGATCGAAGAGCTCGACAAAAAGATCATCAGGGTCATGAACGTCAACGCCCGAAAAAGCTTCCGGGAAATCGCCAAGGAGGTCGGCACCTCGGTCACGGCCGTGATCGGAGCCGTCAAGAGAATGGAGTCCTCGGGGGCCATCCGGGGCTATTTTCCGGCCGTCGACCCGGCCAGATTCGGGTTCGACCTGTGCGCCCTTGTCGCTCTCAGGATCTCGCAGGGCAAGATTCTCGAAACCCAACGCCGGATCGCCGAGGATGTCCGGGTATCGGCCGTTTACGACGTCACCGGAGAATGGGACTCGATCGTCGTCGCGTATTTCCAAGGCCGCGACGACCTCAACCGGTTCTTGAAGAAGGTCACCGCGATGCCCTACGTCGACCGGACGGTGACCCATCTCGTCCTCAATACGGTCAAGGACGAGCGCCGGATTCCCGTTTAATAAGGGGGCGGCTCCTTTTTCGGCCGAAAATGGAACCGTCCCCTTTTTTCGTTTGACAGGGGGGGGGACTGTGCCATAATACAGTTCCGGACCGGGAGAAAGGCATGAGCAAAAAAAAGCACGAACCTGTCGGCCATCATTACATCGCCGAGGCCTCGGGCTGCAACCCGAAAATCATCGCCAGCGTCGAGAAAGTCCAAGACATCCTCGTCAAAGCGGCCGAAATCGCCGGAGCCAAGGTCTGGGCGATTTCCTTCCACAGGTTCCCTCCGAGCGGCGTGAGCGGCGTCGTCGTCATTTCGGAATCCCACATCTCGACCCATACCTGGCCCGAGTTGAGGTACGCCGCCCTCGACATTTACACTTGCGGCAGCCACGTCGATCCGGAAAAAGCGGTCCTCTACGCTCTGGCCTCTTTCGGGGCGACAACCTCCCACATCACCGAAATCACCCGAGGCATCGAGGAGGGAGACCTCAAGTTCTACCACAGTTCGGTCACTTGGGAGGAGAATTTCCGGCGCCGGTTCGGGAACGAGCCGGGGAAGTAGCCTCCGAAACGCCGGTGTAAAGAATAATTACGCCGACCGGGTCCCGCCAGGCGGACCCTCCGCTCCCCGGCAGGGATGACCGGCCGTCAAGCGAGCGTTCAGGTTTGGCACGAATCGTGCTGAGGGGAAAGCGGATTCAGGTCATGCGAAACGGTTCCGGCCGCACGTTTCAGCGTGGGAGAAAGGTGGGGCAGCGGTTGTGCGGATTGGCCGCCGTCCTGGTGTTCGCTTCGGCGGCTCTCGCCCAGCCCGAGACGTCTTCCAACAAAGAGGCCGATGCCCTCCTGGCCCGGCTCCAAGAGGCCTTCGCGGCCTCGGATCGAGAAGCCTACCTCGCTTCCTTCGTCCCGGAGATCCGGGAGCGGGAATGGGACATGGCCTTCAATTTTTTATCGCTCTGGAAGATGACCGGGGTGAAGTTCCATCGGGCCAGCCCCGTCCTCGAGGAGGACGGTCGGCCGACCCTCTATCTCCAGGTCCTCTACGAGAATCCGACCTCGGCCATGTTCGAAACCTGGCAGCTCGGCCTGAAGAGGACCGAGGCCGGGCTGGTCATCGGCTCCAAAGACGTCGCCGGCAACATCACGACCCTTTACAAGCTCCGGATGCCCTCCGGACGAACCGAGAGGGCCCGCCGGGTCGAAATCAGCCACCAGGACATCGTTTTGACTTTCGAAAACGCCTGGGTCGTCCGCGGCAACATCCCGGAGACGGAGACGGCCCTGCTCATCCTCGGACCGGGACGTCTGCGCTTCGCCCCCTCCTCGGCCGTCGAGCGGCACCAGCTCGATCTCCGCTTCAAGTCGAGCGTTCTCGAAGACCGGCTCGAGTCGGCCTACCTCCGTTTCTCGCCGGCGTTTTTCAAGGATCGGATCCGGATCGAGCCCGATCCGGGTCCGGCGCCGATGGCCCTGCCCGAGCCCGAAGCCAAAAAAGCCCGGGCCCTGTTCGACAAATTCTATCCCGGCTCGTTCACGGTCGAAAACTCCATGACCGACGAGCTCCTGACCTTCATTCCCCAGGGCGACCAGGTCGTCTTCGAGTTCAAGACGGCCGCCCGGGGAGACATGGCCTACATCTTCTCCCCCTTTTCGGAGGAGGAAATCCACTTCCTTCGGAGAAAGCCCGATCAGATCATCTCCCTGTATTCCCCGGAGACTCCTGCGGGGGAGGGACGCCGGATGTTCGTCTCTTTCGGCCAGAAATTCGACGTCGAAAGCTACGAGATCGACCTCGATTTCCAGCCCGAGCGGATGTATCTGTCGGCCCGGGCCAAGATCGAAGCGTCGGCCCGGGTCGGGCCTCTCGACAGCCTCCAGTTCAACTTCAACTCCGGCCTGGAGATCGTCCGCGTTTACGACCGGGACGGACGGGAGCTGTTCTACACGCAAGACCGTCAGCGCCAGCTCCTCTATGTCTACTTTCTCCGTCCGGTCGAAAAAGAGGGGAGGGCGGCGGTCGAAATCTTCTACCGGGGCTCTCTCCCGCCTCCCCTCCAGACGGCTGACATCCTTCCCGGCCAGTTCAGCGAGTCGGTCTCCCTGATCCTCCCGAAGTACGAAAGCTATCTCTACAGCCAGTCCGCCCTCTGGTACCCGGCTCCGAGCGAGGACGAATATTTTCAAGCCCGGGTCCGCCTCATCTTCCCGCCGGGCTTCGTTTGCGTGGCCAACGGCGACCTCGTCGAGGAGGGGAAAATCGACGGCGGGCGCCGCGTCCTTTCCCTGGAGAAGGTCGGCAACCCCTACCGGGTCTTCTCGACCCGGGTTCCGGTCAAGTACCTGTCGTTCATCATCGGCAAGTTCGACAAGTCGTACGGAGGGAATGGGACGGCCCGACCCGCCATCCAGGTCTTGGTCTCCGAGGACATCCGGATCCAGCGGAAGACCATCCTGGAGGAGGTCAAGGCCGTCCTGGCCGCCTACGAAGGCTGGTTCGGACCGTTCCCCTACGAAAAGCTGACCGTCCTCCAGAGGATCTGGCCGACGGGCGGCGGCCACAGCCCGGCCTCCTTCGTCGTCCTCAACGAGCTCCCCCGGACGCCGGACCTGATGACGCCGATCGCCAACCCGGACAGCCCCGTCGATCTCTCCCGCTTTCGGGAGTACGCCCTGGCCCACGAGATCGCCCACCAGTGGTGGGGGCAGGCCGTGACCGGGGCCACCTACCGCGAACAATGGCTGAGCGAGGGATTGGCCCAGTTCGCGGCCGCGGAATACCTCCGGCAAAAATACGGCGAGCGGACGTTCGCCGGCCTCCTCCGGAGGTTCGTCCAGTGGACCGGGAAGAAGTCCGTCTTCGGGCCGATCACCCTCGGGACGCGGATCAGCCTCCTCGATTTCGCGGCTTACCAAGCCGTCGTCTACAATAAAACTTGCGTCGTCCTGAACATGCTCCGCGACCTTGTCGGCGAGGAGGCTTTTTTCCGCGGCCTCCGGTCTTTTTTCGAAAGCCGCGCTTTCAGGCCCGCCCGGACGTCCCATTTCCGCCAAGCCATGGAGGAGGCCTCGGGACGCGACCTCGGCCCGTTCTTCCGGGGATGGTTCGACTCCCACCTCCTCCCCGAGGTCCAGGTCAAGCATGACGTTGGAAAGACCGGCTCCGCCTTCGCCTTGCGGTTCAAGGTCAGCCAGCCGAAAACGGCTTTCGTCTTTCCCCTCGTCGTCGCCTGGCAGGAGGGCGGGAAAACCGTCCGCCGGACGCTCGATGTCGATGCCCCGACGAAAGAATTCGTCTTCGAGGCCGCGGCCCGGCCGGCCAAGGTCAAGGTCGACCCCGACGGGTTCCTCCCCGCCCGTTTCTTGAACTGAAACTCAGAATTCCGAAACGTCGATATCCAGCCGCTTGATCATCTCGTTGAGCGTCGTCGGCTTGACCCCGAGCTTCGCCGCGGCCGCTTTCTGGACGCCCTTGGACCGGTGGAGGATCGTCTCGATGAGCTTCCGCTGGAAAGCCAAGGTCTGCTCCCGGAGGTTGAAGGATTCGCCGGAAGGAAGGGAGAGCGTCTCGGCCGCCCCTTCCGGGCTCAGGTAGAACGCCGGGAGGTCTTCCCGGCCGATGAGGTTCGTCTTGGCGAAGACGACCGCCCGTTCGACGAGGTTCTCGAGCTCGCGGACGTTGCCCGGCCAAGGATGCGCCTCCAAGATGTCCAGGACATCCGGCGTCACCCCCTCGATCTCCTTGCCGTTTTCCTTGGCGTAGAGGTCGAGGAAGTGCTTGACGAGGAGGGGGATGTCGTCCCTCCGCTCCCGGAGCGGGGGGAGCCCGATCTTGATGACGTTGAGCCGGTAGTAAAGGTCCTTGCGGAAGGCCTTGGCGGCGATGAGCTCCTCGAGGTCGGTGTTCGTCGCGGCGATGATCCGGACGTCGACCCGGATCGTCTTCGTCCCGCCGAGGCGCATGAATTCCTTGTCCTGCATGACCCGGAGAAGCTTGGCCTGGGTTTCGAGGCCGATCGTCGAGATCTCGTCGAAGAAGATCGTCCCCTTGTCGGCCGCCTCGAAGAGGCCCTCCTTCTCGCTCACGGCCCCGGTGAAGGCGCCTTTGACGTGGCCGAAGAGATGGCTCTCGAGGAGGTCGGGAGGCAGGGCGCCGCTGTTGACGACGATGAAGGGGAGATGGGCCCGGTTCGAGCTCTGATGGATGGCCCGGGCGACGAGCTCCTTGCCCGTGCCGCTTTCGCCCTCGACGAGGATCGTCGAGCGGGTCGGGGCCGCGGCCCGGATGAGCTCGAAGACCTTCTCCATGGCTTGGCTGCGGCCGATGAGGTTGCTGAAGCCGTACTTCCTCTGGAGGGCGTCCCGGAGGCGGAGATTCTCGTCCTGGAGGCTCTTGTGCTCGAGGGCCCGGCGGATCGTCAGGAGAAGCTCGTCGTGCTTGAAAGGCTTCTGGACATAGTCGTAGGCCCCGATTTTCATGGCCTCGATGGCCGATTCGACCGAGGCATAGGCCGTGATGATGATGACCAGGGCCCGGGGGTTCTGCCGTTTCAGGACCTTGAGGACCTCGATCCCGTCCAAGCCGGGCATGAGGAGGTCGAGCAGGACGAGGTCGGGCCGGCGGAGGCCGTAGCTCTGGAGCCCTTCCTCGCCGGAGGAGGCGGCGGCGACGTCGTAGCCCTCCGAGGCGAGGAGCTGGCCGAGGACGTCGCGGATGACGGGTTCGTCGTCGATGATCAGGATCGCGTCCGATGAGCTCATGGGGAACCTTTCGCCGCCCGGCGCCGGTCGAGGTCCTTGGGCAGGACGATCGTGAACCGCGTCCCCCGGCCGGCCTCGCTCCGGACGTCGATTCGGCCCTCGTGCTCCTTGACGATCGCGTAGCTGATCGACAGGCCGAGGCCGGTGCCTTTCCCGATCCCTTTCGTCGTGAAGAAGGGGTCGAAGATCCGGGGGAGGTGCTGTTCCTTGATCCCCGTCCCGGTGTCGGCGATCGAGACGACGGCCTCGGAGGCCGTCTCGGCGAGGTCGACGGCCAGGCGGCCGCCGTCGGGCATGGCGTCGATGGCGTTGAGGATGATGTTGATGAAGACCTGCTGGAGCCGCTCGCCCTGGGCCCAGACCGGCCCGACCGGGGCGAGGTTCAACTCGAGGACGATGGACATGGCCTTGAGCTTATAGTCGATGAGGGAGATGATTTCCTGGAGGCTGTCCCGGAGGTTGACCCGGTGGAAGGCCGGATCGGACGGATTCCGGGAGAAGGTCAGAAGGTTTTTGATGATCCGCGAGACGCGCTCGGTCTGGGCTTCGATCTTCTCCAGGATTTGGGCGAGGTGGGCGTCGGTGGCCTTTTTCTGAAGCAATTGGACGTAGCTCGAAATCCCGGTCAGCGGGGTGTTGATCTCGTGGGCGACGCCGGCCGAAAGGAGGCCGATCGAGGCCAGCTTCTCCGAGGTCACGAGTTGCTGCTGGAGACGGATTTTCTCGGTGATGTCCTCGAAGACGATGATCGTCCCGTAGGGGTTGAGCCGGTTGTCGAGGAGGGGGGTGCGGGCGATGTCGAAGACGCGCATCTCGCCCAGCCGGGTCTCGATCGGGATCTCGTTGAGGAGCTGGTAGTCCGAAAGGGTGTCGGGCGGATAAACGGCCGCGAACGTCTCCGGGCCGATGATGTCCCGGAGGCTCGAGCCGAGGACTTCCTCTTTCCTCCGTCCGAACGTCGCCTCGACGACCCGGTTCCAGCCGATGATCCGGCCGTTCTTGTCGAGGACGACGACGCCGACGGTCAGGCTCTCGATGATGTTCTCGCTGTAGTCCTTGAGCCGCTCGAGTTCGGCCGCCCGGGCCCCGGCCTGGGCGTAGAGCGAGGCGTTTTCGACGGCCAGGGCGGCCGGCGACGAGATCGTCGTCAGGAGCTCCCAGTCCTCGCTCGTCAGGAACGTCGCGTCGAGTTTGCGGCCCATGGCCAGGAGGCCGACGAGCTTGTCCTCGACCTTGAGGCCGAGGAAGTGCTCGAACCCCGAGGCGTTGAGGGTTTCGAGCCTGGCCTGGAGGGTCTTGTCTTCGGTCAGGGAATACAGCGAGAGGGAATCGCCGGCCGTCAGGGTTTCGGCCACGGCCAGGTCGAGGACGAGGCGGGCCGGCGAGGGGGTCGGGAAATCGCCCTTGGCACTCGAGAGGAGGAAGGCCCGGCTTCCGGCCTCTTCGGGAAGATAAAGGGCGATCGACCGCAGGGAGAGGGCGTTGGCGACGAGTTCGAGGAGGCGTCGGGCCAGGAGGTCGAGGTTGCGCTCCCGGGAGAGCTCCTGGGAGATGGCCAGGAGGGTTTTGCGGTACTGGTAGCTTCGGCGGTAGAAGACCCGGTCGAAGAGGGACTGGAAAAGCGACCGAAGAGGGGTGAAGAGCGTCGCCCCGAGAAGGATGGCCACGATCCCGAGGACGAGGGCGTTGGCTTTGTTCTGGGAGAAGATTTTGGTCTGGGAGGAGACGCCGAAATAGACGAGAGCCAGGACGAAGTAGGAGAACACGAGGGTCGCGGCCTTCTTGATGATGACCTCGAGGTCCATGAGTTTGTAACGGGTGATGGAGTAAGAGACGGCCAAGGGGAGGAGGGCCTGGAGGAGGACCGTCAGTTCGGCCAGCTGGGTCGGGGCGTAGCCGGCGACGAACGGCAGGACGTAGAACAGAGTGAAGGGCACGATGCCGAATCCGAGGCCGTAGACGACCCATTTGAGCTGGCGGCGGACGATGAAGCTCGAATGGCCGAGGGTGCTGTGGCCGAGGACGACGAGGGTCGCGAAGGTGAAGGCGGCGAAATGGCCCAGGTCGAGCTTCTCCAAGGTCCCGACGAGGGCCAGGAGGCGACCGCTGTCGAGCGAACCGGCCAGGGGCAGATGGAGAACGACCCAGGAGAGGAAGAGGCCGGCCGCGGGGACGTAGAGAAGGCGGGACCTCGACGGCCGGCCGTCGAGGGATTTATGGCGCTGGGGATAGAGGAGGAAATAGTGGAGCAAGAGCGGCGGGAAGGCCAGGAAGGCGGCTTTGTCCAGCCAGAAAAAGGCCGAGTCGAGGAGGTCGAACTCGCCCGTCGGAGAGAAGATGTAGAAGGCGAAGAGGAGGGTCGAGAGGAGGTAGAACATGACATGGGTCGGGGCGTACGGGCGGGACGATTTCAGGAAGACGATGAGGGCCAGGATGAGCGTCGTCAGGCCGATCAGGGCCAGGTAGAAGTAGAGAATCGAAGTCCCTTTCGAACGGAGGAACATCGAGAAATTCAGGGGGACGACCTCCCCGGTCCGGTAGATCTCGTAAGTCAGTTTCTGGCCGGCCGTCCCGGCCATCCAGAGGTTGCGGACGAGGTCGATCTTGGACCGGATGACGACTTTATCGGGGACGAGGTTGTGGTTGACGGAGTGGACGACGTCGCCCTTTCTGATGCCGGCGAGCTCGGCCGGGCCGTCCGTGTCGACCCGGATCGCCGTCAGCCCGGCCGGGCGCTTCTCCCAGGTCACGCCGTCGGTCGGCTCCTTCCAGCCGATTTTCCGGCCGACGTTGACCCCCCCGAGAACGAGGAGCAGCGCCAGGAGGACAAGGAAGACATAGGCTTGGCGCCGCATCGTTCAATCCAATAAATTGAATCCAGTGTATAAAAAAAATCTGGCTCGTGTAAAGGCGTCAGTCCAGGACGTGGCGGCCCGAGGCCCGGATGGCCCAAATGATCCGGGGCTGCTCGGCCAGGCGGGCGTAGCGGCTGTCCTCCTGGAGGCCGAGAGGCCGGGTGTTCCGGTTGAGCCACTGGCTCATGTAGGAGGTGTCGGGGGGGCGGATCGGCTGGGTGTCTTGGGCGGGAGGAGGGTCTTGGGAGGCCAGGAGGGCCAGGGCGGCGACGGCCGGGAATGCCAGAATGCGCCTGCGTCCTTTCATCGATAAAACGATACCCCTCCCCAGGGCGAATGTCAAACGGCCGGATCGGGCAAAATTGACAAAGGGCGGGCGTTGGCCTAAGCTAATGCCGGGCTTTCCTTGAAGCTTGGAACCAACCGGGAGGAGACGCCGAGGTGCCTTCTTTTCTCTGCCGTTTGACCGGCGAAGACGGACGGGTCCTCGTCCGGAAACTCGCCGCGGCCTCGGCCGCGGACGTCCGACGGCACTTCGAGTCCGAAGGCCTGTGCGTCCTGGGGGTCAAGCGGGACTGGAGCCGCCTTCGCCTGTCCCTCTTCGAGGGCCGGATCAACCCCCGCGACTTCATCATGTTCAACCAGGAGCTCATGGCCCTTCTCCGGGCCGGCTATCCCGCCCTCCGGAGCCTCGAGGTCATCGCCGCGCGGGCCAAGAGCCCCGCCCTGCGCGACGTCCTGGGGAAGGTCGAAGAGGACATCCGGCACGGCAAGTCGATTTCGGAAGCCTTCGCGCCTTTCGAAAAGCGGTTTTCCAAGATCTATACGGCCGCCCTGACCGCCGGCGAGCAGAGCGGCAACCTTCCCGAGACGATCGGGCAGTACGTCCAGTACGCCAAGAGAATCGACCAAACCCGCCGCCGCGTCCGTTCGGCCATGACGTACCCGACGCTGCTCTTTTTCTTCGCCGTGGGGCTCCTCCTGGTCATCCTGAACTTCGTCCTGCCGAATTTCTCCGACTTCTACGCCGACTTCGAAAGCCAGCTTCCCCTCGTCACGGTCCTGCTGATCGACTTTTCGATGTTCGTCCGCCGGTTGTGGTGGCTCTGGCTCCTCCTGATCGTCTTTCTCGCGGCCGCCGTCTCCCGGCTCAAACGCCGCGAAGACACCCTCGTCTGGCTTGAACGCCAGAAACTGCGCCTGCCCCTCGGCCGTCTTCTTTGGCGCGAGTCCGGGGTCGGGCTCTTCAGCCGAACGCTGAGCCTTCTCCTCGGAGCCGGGGTCTCGCTCGTGCCCGCGGTCGGGCTGGCCGCCCAGGCCATCCCCAACAAGTACCTCGCCGCGCGGGCCTCGGCCATCCCGGCCGGGATCAAGAACGGCGAGACCCTCTCGGAGGCCATGGCCAAGACCGAGGTCTTTCCCTCCCTGGCCCTGGACATGGTCCGGATCGGGGAAACGTCGGCCAACCTGGCCGGGATGCTTCGCGAAGCGGCTGAGGTCTACGAAGAGCGGGTTCAGTCCAAGATCGACACCCTCGTTTCGCTCGTCGAACCGGTCATCATCATCTTCGTCGGTTTTCTCGTAGCCCTGATGCTCCTGGCCGTCTATCTTCCCATTTTCAACATCATCAAGGTGGCTCGCTGACATGGACAACTCCCCCCCCCGGACCATCCTCCCCGACGAGGACGGCGAAACGCGGAAGCTGGCCGAGCGATACGGCGTCCCGTTCACCGACCTCCGGGGCGTCGCCGTCGACCGCGACCTCGTCCAGAGCTTTCCGCCTGATTTCCTCTACCGGTCCAACTTCATCCCTCTCGAGGCCGGCCCGACGAGCCTCCGGATCGCCTTGGCCGACCCCTCCGACATGGCCACGATCGACGCCGTCGAGTCGTTGACCGGCAAGAAGGTCGAGGTCCTAGCCGCGCCCAAGAGGGCCATCCACGAGGCCCTCCGCAAGAGCGAAACCGCCCTCCAGGTCCTCCGCGACGCGACCGAAGGATTCATTCAGAGGATCGTCGAGAAGGACGGCGGCGAGGAGGAGGAGGCCATCTCCCTCGAGAAGCTGGCCGACCAGGACGGCTCAATCATCAAGCTCGTCAACACGATCATCTTCACCGCCGTCCAGAAGCGGGCCTCGGACGTCCACGTCGAGTCGAAGGAGGAGAACGTCCACGTCAAGTACCGGATCGACGGGGTCCTCGGCGAGGCCATGGCCCCGATCGACAAGAAATTTCAGGCCCCGATCATCTCCCGGGTCAAGGTCATGTCCGACCTCGACATCGCCGAGCGCCGGATCCCCCAGGACGGCCGCTTCCGCCTCCGGATCAAGGACAAGACGATCGACTTTAGGGTCTCGGTCATGCCCTCGATCTACGGGGAGGACGCGGTCATCCGGATCCTGGACAAGGAGATGATCACCGAAGCCATCCGCGACCTCCGCCTCGACCTTCTCGGCTTCTCCGACGAAGTCCTCCGGAAGTTCCGCCGCTACATCACCCAGCCCTACGGGATGATCCTCGTCACCGGGCCGACGGGGAGCGGCAAGACGACCTCCCTCTACGCCGCCCTGACCGAGATCAAGTCGATCGAGGACAAGATCATCACCATCGAAGATCCGGTCGAGTACCAGATCGACGGGATCACCCAGATCCCGGTCAACGAGAAGAAGGGCCTGACCTTCGCCCGCGGCCTCCGCTCGATCCTCCGCCACGACCCCGACAAAATCATGGTCGGCGAGATCCGCGATCCCGAGACGGCCCAGATCGCCATCCAGTCGGCCCTGACCGGCCATCTCGTCTTCACGACCGTCCACGCCAACAACGTCTTCGACGTCATCGGCCGGTTCCTCCACATGCAGGTCGACCCCTACAGCTTCATCTCGGCCCTCAACTGCATTCTCGCCCAGCGCCTGGTCCGGGTTCTCTGCCCGGCCTGCAAGTCGGCCGTCCGATACGCCGACGACCAGCTCCTCGAGTCCGGACTCGACCCCGACGTCTACCGCGGCCGGACATTTTACGAAGCCCGGGGCTGCCGGGAGTGCGGCCAGACGGGCTATCAGGGCCGGACGGCCATCGCCGAGCTCCTCGAACTCTCCGACGAGATCCGGGAAATGATCCTCGGCCGCAAGCCCCTCTCCGAGATCCGCAAGAAGGCCAAGGCCGAGGGGATCATCTTTCTCCGCGAGGTCGGCGTCCAGAAGGTTTTCGACGGGACGACGAGCCTCAAGGAATTGAACAAAGTCACGTTCGTGGAATGACGATGGCCGGAATCCGGGAGCGCTGGAACCGCTTTTTCACGGAGCCGATCGCTCCGCCGACGGCTTTTCAAATCAGCCGGGGTTTCCTTTGCGGCGTCCGTCACTCCCGGAAGGAGCGGCGGATCGCGGCCCATGTCATCCGTCCCCTCCCGCCGGGCGCCCTCAACCCCGGGTTCGACCGCCCGAACGTCGTCGACGCCCCGGCGCTCGAGGCCGCCGTCCGGGACGCCGTGCGACGCCTCGGCGCCGCCGAGATGATGGTTTCCCTCCTCATCCCGGAGACCGCGGTCAAGACGGTCCTCCTGGCCTTCGACGCCCTGCCGTCCGCGGACGAAGAGCGCGAGTCCGTCGTCCGCTGGAAATTGGCCAAGACGCTGCCTTTGAAATTCTCCGACCTCCGGCTCTCGTTCGACGTCTCGAAAACGAACGGCGGGAAGAGGGCTTTCTGCGTCTTGGCCCTCGAGAGCGTCGTCCGGGAATACGAAGAGGCCTTTGCCAAGACGGGTCTCCGCGTCCGGGCGGTCGGACTTCCGACGCCTCACCTCCTCGGGCTCCTCCCGGAGAGCGGCCCGACCGAGGTCCTTATCGCCAACGTCGAGGAAGACCATTTGTCGCTTTTCGCCGCCGGGGACGGGGGGCCGGTCCTCTTCCGGGTCAAGGGATTCACCCCGGCGAGCGCGGCCGGCGGCGAAGGCTGGCCCCTCGTCGCGGCCGAGGTCGTCAACACGATCCATTTCCTCGAGGACCGCGAAAACTTCCGGGTCAAGGCCATTTGGGTCCGGGACGCCCGGGGGGCGCCCTCGGCCGTGGAGGCCTTGGCGGCGAGGGCCGGATGCCCCGTCCGTCCGGTCGGCTTCGCTTCGCCGGCCGTGGCCGGCCCCCGGGAGCAGGCCCTTCTCGCGCCTCTCATCGGACAGGTTTCATGAACGGACGGCCGCGGCCCCACATCAACCTGGCCAGCCGGCCGGTCCGCAACCGGCGATTCTATTTCGCCGCCTTGGGCGGGATGATGGCCGTCTTCGTCCTCGCCGCCGCCGTCCTCGGTCTGTGGCTCGTCCGGGCTTCGAGCCGGGCTTCGGCCGACGCGAAGGCGGCCGCGGCCGCAAGCCTCCGGTCGTCCGACACCGAAAGAGAGCGGCTCGATTTTGTCGGGAGGGCTGATGCCCTTCAGCGCCGGGAGCGGGACCTCGTCGCCCAGGTCAATCAGGCGATCGCCCGCAAACGGTTCTCCTATGTCGAGTTCTTCGCACTTCTCGAGGAGGCCCTGCCGGCGAGGTGTTATATCGCCGCCCTCACTCCCGTTTCCGCCCCCGAGGGACGGATCGAAAACCGCCTCCGGGTCGTTACGGCCGGCCTCGAGGACCTCATGGGCCTGATGACCAGGCTGGAGAACCTGAAATTCAAGAACGTCATGATGAAAGGCGAGATCCAGGTCGGCGGCGAGCTCGTCGCCGAAATCGGGTTGGTCTATGAAAAAGCTCATTGACCTTCTGGGGGCTGGGGAGAGGAAAACCCTGCGGATGGGGGCCGTCCTGGCCGGCCTCGCCGCCGCGGCCCTCCTCCTGTTCGCCGTCCGGGCCGAGGTCCGGGCCGGGCGGGAGGCCCGCCGTCTGGCCGCGGCCGAAGACCGGGTCCGGGAAGCCGAGCGGAACCGCGACGCGGCCGAGGTCGAGCTCGGACGATGGGCCGGGGCCCAGACCGATCTCCGGGAGCTCGGGGCGAAATGGTTCTATGACCCCGGCCAGGGCATCCCGGCGCTTCGCTACGACCTCCGGAAAATCTTTCAGGAGACAGGGATCGCCGTCCCGGAAATCACCTATAACGACATCGACCTCGTCCGCGGCAGGCTCCGGCGGGTCACGGCCGAGTTCAGGCTGGCCGGGCCCTACGTCCTCTTCCGCCGCTTCCTGGAAATGGTCGAAAAGCAGCCTCGCGCGATCCACGTCGAAAAGGTCGAGTTCGAGGACATCGGGACGATGCAGCCCGGGATCGTCCAGGTCCGGGTAACTCTGGTGGGGTATTACCTCCATGAAGAATGAAATGGTCATCTTCGCGGCCCTGGCGGCCGCGGCCGCGATCTTCGCCCAGGACCAAACCTCGGCCCCGAGCCGGGGGGCGGCCCCTTTGGTCCGCGTCGATCTCGTCACCTTCGCCCCCCGCCCCTTCAATCCGCCCAGACGCGACCTGTTCACGACTCAAGTGTATGTCTCGGCGGCCGGGGCAGGTCCCGGAGCCTCCGGCCCGGGGTACGTGACGTCTCCCCCGGCGACAGAGACGGTCGAGAAAGAAAAACTCGAAGAAGCGCCGACGCCCGGTTTCGTCTTGAGATATGTCGGCTTCGTCCAAAACCGGGCCCGGACGAGGTTCGTCGGGCTGGTCATGTTCGAAGGCCGGCCCCATCCGGTCGAATTGAACGATGTCATCGGACCGGGCTGGAAGGTCCGCCGTCTGTCGGACAAGGAGATCGAGGTCGAAGGGCCGGACGGCGCCACCCAGGTTTTCGCCCTCGAAGGAGAGATTCGATGAGAACGCGGACGGCTTCAGTCCTTCTTCTGGCCATAGGGATGACGGCCTGCGCGACGATCAGTCCGCAGTACCAGCTCGGGGCGCGGGCGGAGATCGGGGGGCAGTGGGAGGAGGCGATCCGCTGCTATCAGAAGGCCTCTCTGGAGAATCCCAAGAGTCCGATCTATCGGGCCGCCCTGGAACGGGCCCGCTTCGGGGCAAGCCTGTTCTATCTCCAGCAGGCGAGGCTGTGGGTGGCTCAGGACAAGCGGGAGGAGGCCAAGGCGGCCTACGCCAAGGCGATGGAGTACAATCCGCGCGACGCGATGATCGCCTACGAAGCCCAGAAGGCGCTGGCGGAAGGGCCGAAGGAGGTGGCCGAGCCGAAGCCGGCCAGGATCGAGTTCCCGATCAAGCTGCGGCCGAAGGACGAGCTGCTGCAGGTTCGTTTTCCAACGGAGACGTCGCTGCGGTCGATCTTCCAGGCGCTCGGCCGGGCGGCGGGAGTGGCCGTCGTTTTCGACGAAAACTTCCGCGACATCCCTTTCACGGCCGACGCGTCGAACCAGACCTTCGAACAGGCCTTGAGGTCGATCACCCTGGCGACAAAACACTTCACCCGGATCATCGACGAGAAGACGGTCATGGTCATCCCGGACCAGCCGTTGAAGAGGATCCAGTACGAGGTCAACTGCATCAAGACCTTCTATCTTTCCAACGTCATCGCCCAGGAGCTGGTGGCCTCGCTGTCGCAGGCCCTCCGCTCGCAGGTCAAGGCGCCGACGATCATCTTCGACAAAGGATTGAACTCGCTGACGATCCGGGGGACGCCGCAGGAGGTCGAGCTGGCCGAGCGGCTGGTCCTGGCCTGGGACAAGCCGAAGGGCGAGGTCATGATCAAGGTCGAGATCATGGAAGTCAGCCGGATGCGGCTGCGCCAGCTCGGGCTGTCCCTGGACAAGAACATCGTCGGGCTGCGGTACGGAACTCCGTCCACGGATGGGACGGCGACGACGAGCTGGTTTCCCCTGACCGGTCTGGGATTGGGCAAGGTCGAGAACTATTCGATCAGCCTGCCGGTCGGCTATCTCCAGTTTCTGGAGTCGGACAGCGAAACGAAGGTCATCGCCCAGCCGTGGCTGCGGGGCGTTGCCGACGAGGAGCTCCGCCAGCTCGTCGGGCAGAAGATTCCGATCCCGCGGACGACCTTCCAGCCGTTCGCCGCCGGCGGCTTCGCCCAGCAGCCGATCATGAACTACGAGCAGCAGGACGTCGGGATCGAAGTCAAGATCACGCCGAGGATACATCTCGAGCGCGAGGTCACCCTCCAGACCGAGTTCAAGGTGACCTCGATCGGCGGGACGGGGATCGCCGACATTCCGATCATCAATACCCGCGAGCTCAAGGGGGTCATGCGGCTGCGCGAAGGGGAGACCCAGCTCATTGCCGGCCTCCTCCGCGACGAGGAGCGTAGGACGATCAAGGGGATCCCCGGACTCAAGGACATCCCCGGCTTGGGCCGACTGTTCGGGTCCGAGGACAGGACGATCGAGCAGACCGACATCCTGATCTCTCTGACGCCGTACATCGTCCGGACGATCCCCTTCGGGGCCGACGACGGCCAACCCTTCTGGGTCGACATCGAAACCCAGCCCACGGGGCAGGCGGGAGGGATCCTCGATCCCGAGCTCGTCGGCCGGGATATCGAGGTTGAAGCCCAGCGGGCCCTCGCCGAGCGACGGGGGCAGGACCAGGGCCCCAACGTCATGCGGCTGGTCCCTCCGAATTTCGAGCTTCCCCTGGGCCGGGACGTCCGGGTCAACGTCCAGCTCCAGAATGCCGTCGAAATCGGGACGATCAGCGTCACCTTCAACTACAACCCCAGGAGCCTCGTCCTCAAGGACGTGACGGAGGGCAACTTGGCCCGCCAGCTCGGAGCGAACATCCCCTTCCTCAAGAACATCGACAACAACGCCGGGATCTGCGTCATCGGGTTCTCGAGCCCGCAGGTCGGGCGCGGCTTCAAGGGCAGCGGCACTCTGGCCATGCTGACCTTCGAGGCCAAGTCGCCGGGCGAGTCGATCGTCGCCGTGTCGGCCTGCCAAGCTGCCGGCGGGACCGGCCAGACGGTCGCCGTCCAGACCGCAGAGGCCCAGTCCAGGATCATCGTCCGCTAGCCCGGGGATGATTGTCCTCGTCTCGGGTCGCGTCGGGGCGGGCAAATCGACCCTTGTCCGGAAAGCCGCGGTCCAGCTGCGGCGGCGCGGCGTTCCTCTCGCCGGATTCCGGAGCGAGCGCGTTTTCGGCGGGGACGAGCTCCGGGGCTACGACCTCGTCGATTTGGCCGACGGAAAGCGGACTCCGTGGCTCCGCCGCGGCTCCGCGGGGGAGCGGATCGGGCCTTACGCCGTCGTCCCGGAGGGGAAAGCCGCCGCGGCGGAGATCATCGGCCGCGGCCCGACCGGCGCGATCCTCGTCGTCGACGAGCTCGGACCGGCGGAACTCGCCGGGCGGGGATTCTGGCCTTGGCTCGTCCCCCTCCTCGATGACGAGGGGCGGTCCTTCCTGTTCGTGGTCCGGACGGCTTGTCTTCCCGCCTTCAAGAAGCTCTTCGCAGGCCGCCCGGTGAGGATCTTCCGGACCGGCCCCCGGGCCCTGCCCGAAAACCTCGTCAGCCTCATTCTCGCCCATGGTCGTCAAGGTTAAATTTTTTTCCGCTTTCCGGGAAGTCTTCGGAACGAGGGAGCGCGACTACGTCATTCCCGATGGGGCCCGGGCCCGGGCTCTTATCGAGGCCATGGCCGACCAGCCGGAACGCCGGGCGGCCTTGCTCCGCGGCTCGAACCTCCATCCTCATCTCGTCCTCCTGGTCGGCGGGGAGGCTCTCTCCTCCCGGGGCGGGTTGGAGGCCGAGCTTCGCGACGGCGATGTCCTGGCCGTCTTCCCGATGCTTGGCGGCGGGTAAGATACGCTCATTTGACATCCATTTGATTCTGTTCGATAATAAAATCAATAAGTTAAGGAGAGAACGACGGATTTAGGATTATGGGCGGATCGACAATGAAATCCAAAATCTTCCGATTTCATGAGTGACCCCTCCTTTGGAATTCACGGAAAAATCCTCGAGATCGACCTTTCCGCGGGCTACGTCCGCGTCCGGCCCTTGGACCCTTCCCTGACGGCCGACTATCTCGGCGGGCGGGGGCTGGCGACCCGGCTTTTCTATGAGGCCGTCGACCCGGCCAGCGACCCCTTGGGAGCGGAGAATGTCGTCGTCCTGGCCCCTTCGCCCCTCATCGGGACGAGCGCCCCGACCGCGGCCCGGGGCCATATGGTCTTCAAGTCGCCTCTGACCGGATTCCTCGGGACCTCGAATTCGGGAGGAGGCTGGGCCTGGTCGTTCAAGGCGACAGGCTATGACGCTTTAGTCGTCAAGGGCCGGGCTTCTTCTCCCGTCTGGATCGACATCACGCCGGAGAAGGTCGACGTCCTTCCCGCCGGCCGTATGTGGGGCAAGGACATCCATGCCCTGACCGACGAGCTCACCACGGGGTTCGAACCGGCCGCTCGACCCCGGGTCCTGGGGATCGGTCCGGCGGGGGAAAACCTCGTCAGGTTCGCCGCCGTGGCTAACGACCGAAACCGGGTCTATGGGCGGTGCGGCCCCGGCGCGGTCTGGGGAGCCAAGAATCTCAAGGCCGTTCGGGCCGCGGGGCGGATGAAAACCCGGGTTCACGACAAGGAGCGCTACCAGTCCGGGTACGAGCAGGCCATGCATCTCATTCGCCAGGCCCCGGTGACGAAGCGTCTTCTCCGCGAGATGGGCACGGCCGGCCTCGTCGAGCTCATCAATGTCATCGGCATGCTTCCCGGCCGGAATTTTCAGGACTGCACCCACCGCGACGAAGACCTGGAGGCCGTCTCCGGCGAGACAATCGCCAAGACCATCCTCGAGCGGGCGGCGGGCTGCTATCTTTGTCCGATCGGCTGCCAGCGCCATACCCGGGTCGGGGGGAAGGGGGAGCAGGCCGAAGCGGGAGAGGGACCGGAATACGAGACCGTCGTCCTCATGGGGCCGGTTTGCGACATCTACGACTTGGAGGCGATCACCCGGGCCAATTATCGCGCGAACGAGCTCGGTCTCGACACGATCAGCTTCGGAAGCACCGTCGCCTGCGCCATGGAACTTGCCGAGCGGGGGCTCATCCCGCCGGCCGAACTCGCCGGTCTCGAACTCCGCTTCGGCCGTGCGGCCGTCCTCGAGCGGCTGGCCGTCGAGACGGCCTTCCGCCGGGGGGCCGGAGCGCTTCTCGCCGACGGCTCTTTCCGCCTGGCCGAACGGTACGGCCGGCCGGACCTTTCGATGTCCGTCAAGCGGCTCGAAATCCCGGCCTACGACCCCCGGGCCTCCTTCACCCAAGCCCTGGGCTACATGACCTCGCCCTCGGGAGCCTGCCATCTCCGCGGCGGCTACGCCGTCTCGCTGGCCTTCTTCGGCGGATGGAAGGAGATTCCCCGGTTCAGCCTCCTCCAGTCGCCGATCGCCATCCGCAACATGCAGAACCACGGCATCCTCCAGGACAGTCTGGGCGTCTGCCGATTCACCGGCTACGCCTTCGGCAGCGAGCCCTGGTCGCGGATGCTCGCCGGGGCGACGGGCCTGGATTTTTCGGTCGCCCGGCTGGAAGAGATCTCCAACCGGGTGGCCGCCCTCGAGCGGCTCTTCAACCTCGAGGCCGGGGCCGGAAAGCTCGATGACGCCCTCCCCCCGAGGTTTGCCGAGACGCCGATCATCGTCGCTGGAGAGGAAAGGGCCGTTTCGGTTGAAATCCAGGAGCGGATGCGTCGCGATTATTATGAGGTCCGGGGCTGGGACGCCGAGGGACGGCCGAGGCCGGACCTCCTCGGCCGCCTCCGGATCGCGGGGAGGCGGCCATGAGCCCCAGGGACTGGAAGGCGGACGAGGATCTTCTCCGGCTCTTTCAAACGATCGGCCGAGCTTCGCTTCTCTGCGACATCCAAGATAGCCACAGCGGCAACATGGCCGTCAAGGTCCGGAACGCGGCCGGGGTCGAGGAGATGGCCATCACGGCCACGGGTTCGCAGAAGGGCGACCTCGATGCGGGCCAGATCTGTTTTCTCTCGGCCGGCGGGACCGACTACGGCTATTACAAGGCCTCGTCCGAGACGGACATCCACCAGCGGGTCCTCGCTCTTCCGGGCGTCCGGGCGTCGATGCACGCCCACACCAAGGACCTGACCATCGTCACCCTGGACGACGCCCCCAAGCCGTCGCCGGTTCCCGACTTCGTCCCCGTCGACCCCCTCGGCCGGGCCTACCTCGGCGACCACGTCCATGTCGACTGGTTCGCCGTCCCGAGCGGCTCGGCGGAGATGGCCGACCTCATCCCCAGGCGGTTGGCCGGCCATCCGGCGACGATCATTCAAAATCACGGGACATTCGCCCGCGCCCGGACGCTCGGAGAGGCCTTTTTCCTCCTCGGTGTCGCCGACGCTTCGGGCCGGGTCGTCCGGCAGGCCCAGAAGCTCGGCGTCGACGTCGGAGCCCTCCGCGGGCGGATCGCGTCCGACCCGGCGGCCCATTTTCCCCGTCTTCCCGGGCCTTATGAAATCGAGGACGACGGCCTCTGCGATTTCCCCGAGGAAACCGAGCTTCTGGCGGAATTCCGAAAAGCGGGAGCGAGGATTTTCGAGTCGCGGCTTTCGCCGTTCCACACGGGGACGATGTCCGTCCGCGGCGTCCGCGACATCCTCTACGCTCCGAAGGCTTCCCTGCCCCGGGAAATCGGAGGGCCTCTCCGGCGGCTGCCCATGGCCTCCGCCCCGTCCGATTCGGCCGAGCTGGCGGTCCACAAGGCGATCTACGCCGAAACGGATTTCCAGACGGTCATGCATGTCTGGCTGCCCGAGGCCGAGGCCCATTCCCGCTTTCGCTATCCGGGCGAGGAGGGGGAATCGGACAAAATCGTCCCCCTAGACGCCGAGGGAGGTTTTCTCTACCTCGTTATCCCCGTCCTTCCGGCCGAGGCCGGCGAAGAGGAGATCATCCGGAATCTCTTCGACTACAAGATCGCCGTCGTCCGGGGGGGAGGCGTTTGGGCCGCTGGAACCCAGTCCTTGAGCGAGGTCCTCCACCATCCCTCCTCGCTGAGGGAAATCTGCCTCTACCGCCTCGGGGCCTTCGAGCGGGGGCTCGACCTGCGGAAGATGGAGCCGAAAAAAGCGGCTCGATGGTGATTCAAGGAGAAATCAGGCCTCTTCGGGGCTTGACCGGTTCGGCGAAAGCCGAAGAGACCGAGATATCGAGGGACAGGGTATCACGTCCCCCCTCGGAAGGAGAAAGGCATGAGATCAACCATCAAGCTGACGTCGGGAATCGCCGCCGCCTTGCTCGCGGCCGGGATCGCCGCCGCCCGGCAGCCCGCTCAGGACCCCGGCCCCCTGGTCCGGAACATCCGGGGCGGGCTCTATTTCGTCAAGGGGGGCATGGCCTTCAACGGCTTCTTCGTCTACGACAAGGGCGTGGTCGTCGTCGACGCGAAAATGACCGCGGACGGATCCCGCCAGGTCGTCGCCGAGATCGCCAAGGTCACGCCTCTCCCGATCACCCACATCCTGATCACCCACAGCGATCTCGACCATGTCAACGGTCTCGAGGGTTATCCGAAAGGGGCGGCGATCCTCTCGAGCGAGGCGACGAAAAAGGAGATGGAGGAGGCCTTCCGGGACGAGAAACTGGCCGGACTGCGCGCCTATCTCCCGACCCGGACGTTCAGCCGAACGCACAGGCTCTCCCTCGGGGGCGAGATCATCGACCTCATCCCGGTCGGCCCGGCCCACACCGCCGGCGACATGATCGTCTTTTTCCCCGGCCTCAAAACCGCTTTTATCGGGGACCTCGCCTTCGTCGGCCGCGATCCCCTAATCCACCGCCAGAAAAGCGGGACGTCCTTCGGCTATGCCCAGGCCCTCGAAACCATGATCGCCCTGGAGGCGGAGACGTATCTCGGCGGCCACAACGATCCTCTGAGCAAGGACGACCTGCGGGCCGTTCTTTCCTCTCTCCGGGAGAAGCAGGATCAGGTCCGGGCTCTCGTCGCCCAAGGGAAAACCCTGGCGGAAGTCAAGGCCGCCTTCGGCGTGGCCGAGCCCGCGGCCGGGGCGGCCGGACGCTCCCGGCCGGGCCTGGTGGAAATCATCTTTCTCGAACTGACCGAGAAGATGTGATTCCGCCCTTACCCCCCTGGGACATCTCCATGCTCTTCTTGGGGGACCTGAAGGTCTTGCCCTGGATATCCCTCGGACACGTCAGGATTTCGATGGAGCGCCGGGGCGGTCAGAACACAAGGCGAAGCGTGGTCCTCCCGAGCACGATCTCATCTCCGCCCTGGAGGGATTGCTCCCGAACCAGGCGGCCGTTCACTTGGGTTCCGTTGGCGCTGCCGAGGTCCCGCATGGTCAGGCCGTTCGCCGTCGCCACGATCTCGAGATGACGGCCGGAGACCTCGGGGTCGTCGATGACGAGGTCGTTGTCGCCGCTTCTTCCGACGCGGGTCCGAACCTTGGTGAGGTGAAATGATTCCCGGCGCCCGTCATGGCCCAGGACATCGAGACGAACGGCGACGGCGGGCTTCTGGCCCGAGCGACGGAGATAAAAAATGCCGGCTCCAAGCGCCATGGCCATCAGGATGAGCGCCCCAATGGCGACGGCCGGCCATAACGGCCTCGGGCCAGCCGGAGGCGGTCCACCGCCCCCCGAGACGCCGCCCGAGACGCCTCCCGAGTCCGGGGCCTCCACAGGGAGAAGGAAGTCGCTCGGATCGGCCGACGAAGGGCCGGGGAACGCTCCGGCGGTCTGGGGGCTCTCGGGCGTCCCGGCGCCGGGGGGCACGACCACGGCCTCGAGCCCATCCGCAGATCGGGTCATGTCGAACAAAGCGTTCAATTCGGCGGTGTTCTTTTCATAAAAGATTTCGCGATTGACCCCGGAAACCGCCCTCACGGCGACGTCGGCATCGACCTCCAGCGGCAGGAGGGGCAGGTGCAGTCTGTTTTCGAACACGGGGGCGAGATACTCGTAGGCCAGGCTTCCGTCGCGGCGGGCGACCCGAACGAGAAGCCGGTCGGGAACATTCCCCTCGAGGCGGAGGAACGAGTTCGGAAACCGGAAGGTGCTGAAGCGCTTATCGACCCGCTCGTAATTGGCCGACTGCCCGATCACGGCGTCCGGGGTCGCCGCCATCGATCTCTTGCCGTCGGCGTCGACGCTGTAGTCGATGAACGGCTCGCCGGAGTCCCAGACGCCGTTTCCGTTCATGTCGATGAAGGCTTCGCCCGGATCATATGTCTTGTTTCCCTCCGTCTTGATGCTGTAGACGCCGTGTCGGAGGAAACAGTCGTTGATCTTGGACTCCATTTTTTCGTGAGCCTTCAAGAAAGCCTCGTAATACATCCAGAACGTCGCTCGACGCTGTTTGAGAACGTCCCAGACGCCGGCGTATCCCAGGCCGGCCTTGGTGTCCAGATCCCACAGCACGGAGGCAAAAGCGAACTCTTCGTCCTTGCCCTCCCTTTCCCAAACTTTCCATGGGTCCTCGAGGCTTCCGAATGTGCCGATCACGCCGGTGGCGACCGGGGCGATGGCCCGGTGCTTCGTCACCAGCCCCGCGTAGTAGGTGGCGAATCCTTCGATGAAGGAATCGCCGGTGTCGTCGTTCGCGTAGCCGCCGTGCGGCTTGTTGCGGGGGTCCGATTCGCCGGCGGCGCTCTCCACGTAGCGGTTGCCGTAGGCCGTATACTGGACATAGTGCCCGAATTCGTGGTATTGGACGAAGGTGTTGGACGGTACGTTCAGCGTGTATTCCCGTTCGAGTCTCACCTTCCGGTTGGGATAGTCGAACACCGTGGGCTCGTTCGACTCGATCTCGACCAGCAGCGGGATGTTGCGGCTGAGGTCGACCTTGAGCTTCTCAACGGCAAACGCCCAGGCGTCATAGTGGTTCCGGAAGATGACCGAGATCTTTCTCAGCTTCTCGGGAGCATCGATGTTGGTCAACGCCCCTTCGGACCATTCCGAGCTCCCAAAGTCGATGTCCTTCCGCACGTCCGTCGTCTGCTCATCGAGGTCGAATTTGTGGGCCGCCATGATCCTGTCGGACAGCTTGGCCGGCCGGGGGAACATCGCCAACTGGAACCAGGTCTTCCCGTTGCGGACGCCATTGAAAAAGACCCGGATCCTGGCCTTCTCGTCCTCAGGGCTGAGCGGGACGGGCAGATCCGCCTTGTGCTCATAGAGCCCTTGGTCGTTCACCGCAACCGCCTTTTCCTTGCCGCCCAGCGTCACGAGAACCTGAAGCGTCGGAAGGGGATTCCCGTTGGCGTCTCGGGCGGTCCCGGAGATCCGGAAGGTCTCGGTCTTCGCCGGCGGCTTGGCCGCCGGGGGGGGCGGAGGCTTGGGCACGGCCAGCCCGGTGAAATAGCCGCTCACGACCAACCCCCTGTGCCCCCCGCCCATGCTGTACCGGCCGTCCATCCTGATTTCGAATGAGGCGGAAGCCCCGGCCGCGACGGGGACCGAGAGGTTGAAGGCCGTACTCGGAGCCTCGGACCCGCCCGACCGAACCAAGTCTTTCTTGAACGTCTCCGTCTTGTTCCCCGAACTCAGCGTAACGGTCACCATCGCCCCGAAGCCTGCGCTGACCGAGGCCGAACCAGACACCGTCAGCGCTCCGGACCCGACGGTGCCCGTGAGGATTCGGGACGTCGTGAAACCCGGCTTGTCCTTGGAGTCCGCGACCGTGGCGCCGCCGATAGTGTATGTGATCTGCAGCCCGTTGAACGGCTGATCCGGAAAGGTGCCCGCGTTTTGGGCGAAACCGGCGGAAGCCGGAATCAGAAGCCAAGAAACGGCCAGACAAATCCCACTGGCCCAGGCCGCACCGGCGGCCCGGCGCAGAGTACGGAATGACATGGTCTTAATCAACGTCGCCGCGGCCGCGGGTCGCCCAGACGGGATAGGGGGCGGCGCCGCCCTTCACGGAATGCCAGATGATCCGGTTGAGGACGTCCTCGGGGCAGGCGTCGATCTGGCGGAAATTGAGGCGGGCCGAGGCCAGGGCGTTGGCCCGGAGGAGCTTGTCCTTGATCTTGGCCGGGGGGGGATTCAGCTCGTCGATCGGGACGCGGTTGGGGACGGCCGTGAAGGGCGTGAAATCCGGCCTCTCGGTGAAGACGTCGAACATCGGCGTGGCCGCGGCGTCGAATTGGTTCATCGGGGGCAGGCCGAGGATCTGTTCGATCGTCCGGATGAGGCTGACCGTGTTGAACATCGTCTTGACGACCTGGCCGCGCTTCGTGTAGGGGCTGACGACATAAGCCGTCGTCCGGTAGCCGCTGACGTGGTCCCAGCCGTCCTGGGGATCGTCTTCGATGGCGAAGATGACCGTTTCCTTCCAGAACGGGCTGCGGCTCAGGGCCTCGACGATCCGGCCGAAGGCCAGGTCGTTGTCGGCGACGTGGGCCGCGGGCGTGGGGGTGCCTTCCTTGGTCCCGCTGGTGTGGTCGTTGGGCAGGCAGACGAGGACGAGCTGGGGAAAGGACCCTTTCTTCTCGGACTTCCGGAGTTCCTCGATGAAAACGTCGGCCCGGTAGGCGTCCGGGACGTCCATGCTCCAGCCGACGTATTTCGGCACGATGTATGGACGCAGGGACTCGATGGCCGCGACGCTGCCGAAGCGGATCTCGCCTTTCGGATTCCGGACTTCCCGCCAGCAGGCCGTCCAGTCGGGATCGCCCTTTCGGTTCGGGTCGGTCCAGCGGACATCCGGCATGGCGAACTCCCCGAAGTCCAGGAGGGTCTTTCCATGGCGGATGGCGTTGTCCCAGAGGAATCCCTTCGGGGAGTAGGCCAGGGCGTCGACCTCGTCCGGTCCCATCCCGTCGGGATAGCTCCGCGGCCATCCGGCGAACGACTTCTCGAGGTAATCGGTCCCGAAGGCGGCCATCGACCACTGGTGGCCGTCGGCGCTCAGGATTCCGTTGCAGTAGACGTTGTCGAGGAGGACGAACTCCCGGACCATCTTGTGCTGGTTGGGGGTGACCTCCTCGCCGAAGACGCAGAGCGAGGGGTCGCCGTTGCCTTGGGGGATGTCTCCGAGGACCTGGTCGTAGGTCCGGTTTTCCTTGATGACGTAGACGACATGCTTGAAGACGCTCGGCTCGCCGATCCGCTCCGGGACGGGCCGGGCGGGCTGGTTGGGGCGGGGCGGGGCCAGGGCGGCGGCGATCCGGCCGCGGTGGTAATTGTCCCAGACGGCGACCGTCAGCCTCGGCAGCATTGGGAGCTCCGGCAACGGGACGAGGGACAAGGAGCCGTGGTACTGGTGGGCGTTGTAGCCCGTTCCCCCGCTCCGTTTGTCCTTGGCCGGGGCGAGGGGAAGGGCCTTGATGTTGCCCACGCAGAGCTGCCGCAGTTTGGGATGATAGACGATCGCCCCGGGAAACCAGCCGACCGGGATGAGTCCGTAGAGCTTGGAACGGTTGCGGCGGGGCTTGAATTCGATGACGGCCACGGCGTTCTGGGTGCCGTTGGCGACGTAGAGAAATTCCCCCCTGGCGTCGAAGGCCAGGGCGTTCGGCGAGGCCCCGAATAAGTCGGCCGGGCTGGGCTTGGCCCAGATCGTCTCGACGACCCGGTCGGTCCCGGTGTCGATGACGCTGATGTTGTCGGAGGCGGCGTTGGCGCAGACGACATGGCGCCCGTCGGGCGAAACGGCCAGGGCGGAAGAATGGAGGTGGACGAGGATTTCGGCGGCCGTCCGGCCGGATTCGAGATCGATGACCGTGACCGAGCCTTCGGCGGCGACGAAGGTCGTCGGGTCGACCTTGACGATCGTCCCGCGCCCCGCCGGTCCGACGACGTCGCCCTCGACGGGCCGGCGCCCGCCCCAGTTGCTGACATAGGCTTTCCGGCGGACAAGGACGACATCGTAGGGTGCGACGCCGACGTCGAACGTCCGGAGGAGTTTTCCGGTCGAGGCCTCGACCTCGGCCAGTCGGTTGGAGAGGTTGAGGGCGACGTAGAGACGCGACCCGTCCGGCGAGACGGCGATCCCGGCCGGGATCTCCTCCTCACGGCGGAGACCCTCGACTTTCGGCAGCGGGAAGGCGATCCGGCCGGACACGAGGCCCTTCGCGTCGACGTCGAAGACCTTGAGGGTTCCGTTGACATCGCTGAGGTAGAGCTTTTTTCCGTCGGGAGAGAAGGCCAGTCCGGTGTAGCTGACCTGGGCTTTCTCGTCGGGCTTGAGGATATTCTCCGAAGTCAGCCTCGGAAGCTCATCGGAGGAACCCAGGGCGGGGAGGGGGACGGTCTGGAGGATCCGGCCCGTCGCCGGGTCGACCGTCACGACCTCGTGGGATTTGCCGGACACGGCCAGGAGGCGGCCGTTGGGGCTGAGGGCGAGGGCCTGGGGCCTCATCCCGGGAAGTTCGACCTGGAGGCCGACGGGGGTGATGATTTGATTGACCGGGAGGACCGACCGGCCGTCGCTCTGGCGCCCGACGGTCTGGCCGGCCGGGCCCGAGGCCGAGGCGGACGCGAGGAAGGCCGAGAGAAGGAAGATCAGTCCGGCGATTTTTCGTCGGCGGGCGTTCATCAGAGGACGACCTTTTTTTTGCCCCAGCGGAGCTTCATCGTCAGGACCCTGTCGGTCGAGAAGATCCGCCCGGCGAGGAAGACCATGACCCCGAAGAAGGCGGCCATGTAGAGGACGCCGAGGGCCACGGCGTTGTAATTCTCGAGATAGATGTTCTGCATGGCCAGAAAGGGGTGGGAGAAGGGAATGGCCAGGATGAAGAGCTTGACGGGGAGCGACATCGTCTTGACGTCGGCGAACATGGAGACGAAATAGGGGATCATGATCAGGATGAGCATCGGCATGATGAGACTCTGGGCGCTCCGGAAGTCCTCGGCCAGGACGCCGAGGATGGTCGCCATGGCCAGGGCGCAGAGGATGGCGAAAAAAAGCGACGCCCCAAGGATGATCAGGGCGTTGGCGTTGAGCGTCAGACCGAGCTTCTGGACGACCTGGCCGATGCCGGGGGCATTGGCGATGTCGCCGGTGAATCCTCCCATGTAAGAGCGGAAGCCGACCATGTAGATGAAGGCCGAAACGAGCCCGACGAATCCGGAGGCCAGCATCTTGGCGGCGACGATCGAGGTCCGGGGAATGGGCACGGTCAGGAGAGTCTCGAGGGTCTTGTTCTGTTTCTCCATGGCGATGGCCGAGATGACCATCTGGGAGGAGTAGAGGATGATCATCATCAGGATGACCGGGATGAAGACCGTCTGCGAGGTCACGAATCCGGTCACGGCCGAGGCCGAGCCTTCGGCCATCCGGCTCTTGATGACGATGAAATCCCGGCTCTTGATCGGCGACTTGATGTCCTCGGGGGCCGTCTCCGGGATTTTGGCCTTGAGGAAATTGTCCGAAAGGACTTTGTTGATGGCCTCGAGGACGGCCCGGACGATGGCCGAGGTCCGGGCGCCGACGATGGAAAAATTTCGGAGGAAGGAATAGGTTTCGACGACCTTGGGCTCCATCCGGCCGACGGACTCGCCGAATCCCGCGGGGATGACGACGAGGAGGTTCGTCTCGCCGGCCTTGGCCGCCTCGACGGCCGCTTCCGTCGTCGCCGCCGTCATGGGCTCGATTTTGAAATTCATCCCTTGGAGGCCGGCGAGCATCTGGCCGGAGAGGCCGGACCTGTCGAGGTCGAAGACGGCGATTTTTTGGGCGGCCGCGGCCCTCTCGGCTTCCCGACGGGTCATCAGGCCGATGAAGTAGAACATCGCCATCATGAGGAGGAGGGAGACGATGAGCTGCTTGGAGAGGAGCTCCTTGACTTCCTTGACGAAGAGGTTCCGGAATTTTTTCATCGGAGGGCGCTCCGGAAGACGTTCTCGAGGTTCGGCGCCCGGTATTTTTCCTTCAGGCCCGCCGGGGTCCCGCTGTCGAGGACCCGGCCCTTGTCGATGAGGGCGACCCGGTCGGAGAGGAACTCGATCTCGAGCATGTTGTGCGAGGAAAGGAGGACCGAGATCCCCTCCTTGGCGAAACGCTTGATGATCTCCCGGACTTCGAGGGAGTTGATGACGTCGAGTCCCGAAGTCGGCTCGTCGAGGATGGCCAGGGCCGGCCGGGTCATGAGGGCCCGGCCGAGGAGGAGCTTGCGGACCATGCCCTTGCTGTAGGTCCCGACCTTGCTCGTCAGGCGGTCGCCCAAACCGGCGATGTCCTCGGCCCGCCTGACGAAGCCGGCCGCGTCGGCGGGGGTCGCGGCGTAGAAGTTGGCCATGAACTTCAGGTAATCGCGGCCCTTGAGGTTGCGGTAGGCCCCGGCCTCCTCCGGGAGATAGCTGATGTTTTCCCGGAATTTCTCAGGATTCTTGCGGAGGTCGTGGCCCAAGAGCGTCACCGTCCCGGCCGTGGCCGTGAGGAGCGTGGCCACGATCCGGAGGGTCGTCGTTTTGCCGGCCCCGTTCGGGCCGATGAGGGCGAAGATCTCCCCCTCGTCGACCGTGAAATCGATGCCCTTGACGGCCTCCACGGCCCCGTAGGATTTCCTGAGGCCTTCGGCTTTCAACATCATGCCCATGCGGACCTCCTCGAGATCGTCGTCATGCCCTATCCGGTCACCAATACCAGCCCTTGTGCCGGCTCTTCCTCAGGTGGAAGTCGGGATTTTTCTTGAGCCGGCGGCGGTTCGAGCGGGCCATCTGCCTCTTGAGGGACTTCTTGGTCTTTCGGGGAATCGGCAACGCGTCCTTGAGCGGATAAAGACAAGCGCCCATCCGCCCTATTGTAGCCTCCCCGGCTGAATTGTAAAGGCCCGTCGTCGCCGCAGCTCCGGAATTCATCCTCCTCAAGGCTTCGGCCGGGCCGGGCAAGACCATCCGGCCGGCGGCCCGGTCTCCGACGAAGCCGCGGCGCTTGCGGCCAGGCCCATGATGCCGGCGCGCATCTCTGCGCTGGCCGGCGGCATCGGCTGGCCCGTGCGCGGGATCCCTTGGGCTCTCGACCGACGGGATGGGGCTAAAGGACAGGGAAACAGCCGACTCCACTTTACCAATCGGGTCGTCGTCTTGGCCAACGCCAAGGAAATCGCCCGCTGGAATTTTTCTTCGTCGAACCGTCCGGAAGGCGAGAATTTTTCCCGGGAGATCAAGCTGAATGTCGAGGCGGAGGCGGAAATCGTGGCTGAGGCGAACTGCAACCTTCACGGCAGCGGCGGGCCGGCCAAGGCCATGATCAAGATCGAAGGATAAGGGGAGGTCAATCATGACCGTGGCCGGGATTTCCCTGGTCTTGATTCTCGGGGTGATCAACTTGCTGCTTGTCCTGTTTCAAGTCGGGACCGGCAAGAGATGGCTGAAGGTCAACTTCGCCTGGCACCGCCGCCTGGGCGTGGCGTTGCTCCTGACCGCCCTTCTTCACGCCGGATTGGCCTATCTCAGCCGCTGACTTTCACGATCCCGCCGCCGGTCGCCCTCAGCCGTTGAGGAGAGACCTTCCCTCGTCCGACGATTGTGCGCTGGGTGACCTGCGGCCGGTCGTTGGGCACGTGCCGGGCTCGGCCCGGGGCGAGGAGACTCTTTGTTTTTGCGCTCGTTCCCGCCCCGACCTCAAGAGGAGGTTCCTTTTCTGGCGGGACACGGCCGTTACTAAGGATGCGCGGGGCCCGAACGCCCGGTTATTTCATCAGGCCGAGGACATAAAGGACGCCCAGGATGAGCGGCTGATGGACGATGTAGATCAGGAGGGAATGGCGGCCGGCGGCGTTGACGAACGTCTGCGGCGGGCGCCGCGGCAGGAGGCTCCTCTTGGGCGCATAGACCGATTTGCCCAGCGCGGCCCCGAGGAGGAAGATCCCTAGCCACGGGATGAGCGGGAAATAGTCGAACGATGCGAAGCCGGGACCGTGGATGCCGAGCGGCAGAAGCCAGTCGAAGCGGACGGCCAGGCCCTTCTTTAGAGCCGGGATGGCCGCGCCGAAGGTGAGGACGACGGCGCCCCAGGCCGCGCACGCGGCCGGGCCGGCTTTCTCGAAGGATGCCTTGTAGATCAGGATCGAGACCGCCAGCAGATGGAGGATGCCGAACCAGACGGCCGAAGAAGGATCGAACGCATAGGTCACGGCCGTGACCAGGAACGCAACGGCCAGGAGCCTCACGCCCCGGCGGACATTGCCGCGGGAAAGAGTCGAGCTCGTTCCCGACAGGACGACGAACAGCCCGGCGAAGAAATTTTGGGCCGCCCGCCAGGCGCTGCTGGACAGGTCGGTCGAAAATCCCAGGAACTTTTCGACGCCGACGAACGCCCCGAGATCGTAGAGCAGGTGATAGCCGACGACCAGTAGGATGGACAGCCCCCGCAGGAAATCGATCTCCCAGACGCGCTGGGAAAGGTCCTTCTTGGCCATGGGGCGAGAATAGTCCGGAAGGGGAGCCGTGTCAACCGGCCGGCTCTGAGAACAGACAGGCCGTTGACCGGCGCCCGGGCCCCGTGTTATTTTTGGCCGCCGGGGGACAACCGTGGCGGAATTCATCCTCCTCAAGGCGTCGGCCGGGTCGGGCAAGACCACCCGGCTGGCCGAACGCTATTTGTCTTTTCTCCTGAACCCGCCTTCCGATCCGGGCGTTCGCCGGGACCTGGCCAATATCCTGGCCATCACCTTCACCAACAACGCCGCCCGGGAGATGAAGGACCGGATCCTGACGTGGCTGAAGGAATGCGCCCTGGGGGACGAGCCGCGAGTCCGGCACCTCTCCGAGAAACTGAAAGTCCCGGCGGAAAGCCTCCCCGGCCTGGCCGCGACGGCCGTGGAGCGCATCCTCTCGGGCTTCACCGAGTTCCAGGTCACGACGATCGACAGCTTCGTCGCCTCCGTCTTCAGGGCCTCGGCCGTCGAGATGGGGACTTCTCCCGATTTCGAAATCGTCCTCGACCACGCCGAGCTCGTCGATTACGCCTTCTCCAAGCTCCTCCGGACGGTTCAACCCGGCGGTCCCTTGGTCCGGGTCTTCCAGCGCATCCTCGAGGACCTCAATCGCTATCGGACGGCGAAGTCCGGTTTCCTTTGGGACCCGGCCCCGGCCGTCAGGGAAAAACTCAACGACTTCTACGGCCGGTTCACGGCCCGAACGGGGGGGGTCGTCAAGGAGCGGCTCGACAAGGAGCGAGCCCGGCGGCATAGAAGTCTCCTGGCGGAGGTTGAGGCCCTAGAGGCCGCCGTCGAGGCTTCCGGCCTTCCCCGCAACGAGAGGAGTCCGTTTTGGTCGTGGCACGCGGCCGCGGCCGTCAGGGAGGGAAGGCCGAGCGACCTCATCGGGATGTCCCTCAAGACGCTTCCGGTCAAGAAGTCCGAGTCCAAGAAGGATCCGGCGGCCCTCGACGCGGTCGTCGCCGCGATGAAAAAACTCGAGAAGGGGATGGCCCGCTACGGCGCGCTCTACGCCCGGGATTTTTTCACTCCCTACCTCGAGGCCTATTTCGGCTTTCTGGAAGCCCTGGCCGCCGCCCAGCGCCGGCAGGGCGTCGCCTTCCTTTCCGACCTCACCCGCCGCCTGGCCGACTACCTGAGGGAGGGCGTCGTCCCCGATATCTATCTCCGCCTCGGCGACCGGATCTTCCACTTCCTCATCGACGAGTTCCAGGACACCTCGCCGGTCCAGTGGGCCGACCTCCGGCCGCTCGTCGAGGAATCCCTGAGCCGGGGGGGGAGCCTCTTCTGCGTCGGCGACACGAAGCAGGCCATTTACGGCTTCCGGAACGCCGATTATGAAATCATGCGGAGGCTCGAGCGAGGCGAAGAGCGATTCGGCCCGGCCGAGGTCGACGTCCGGGAACTGCCGATGAATTGGCGATCTCGGAGGGCGATCGTCGATTTCGCCAAGCGGATTTTCCTCCAGCTCGGGGCCGGGATGCCGGAGGATGGAATTCCCCCCGCCCCCGAGGACATCCGGGCGAAGTACGGCCTTTACGCCTCCCTCAGCGGCCTCACCGAGTTCGACCAGGAGGTCAATCCCGTCTACGCCGAGCCCGGTTATGTCGCGTACACGGTCTTCGAGAAGAAAAAAGAGAAAGGGGACGCGGAAAAAGAGCTCGGAGAGGAGGACGCCGGCGAGGATGTTCCTCTCGACGGGGACAAGCCGGAAAAAGCCGCCGTCCAAGATCTTGTCCGCGGCCTTGTCGAGCGGGGGTACTCCTTCGAAGATATCGCCGTCCTGACCTACAAGAACGAGACCGTGGTCGAGGTCGCCTCCTGGCTCAACGAGATCGAAATCCCCTTCGTCCCCTTCAGCAGCCTCGACATCCGCCTTCGTCCGGTCGTCCGCGAAATCCTGGCCCTCCTCAGGTTTCTCGATTCGCCGCCCGACGACCTGTCCTTCGCGACTTTCCTTCTCGGCGAGGTCTTCCAGGCCCGGCTCGCCCGGGACAGAGCCTCTTTCCCCGCCGGCGCCGCGGCCGCCGGGACGGAGGAGTTCGGAAATTTTCTTTTTGAATGCCGCCAGGGCAAGATTTCCCCTCTCTACCCCGCTTTCCGGGAGCACTATCCGGACCTTTGGGACCGCTATTTTGAGCCGGCCTTCAAATCGGTCGGCTATTTCCCCCTCTATGACCTCGTGACCTTGATCTATCGCCTCTTCGGCGTCCACGAACTCTTCCCGTCCGAAGAAGCGGCTTTGGTCAAGCTCCTCGAAGCCGTCAAGGATTTCGAGGGCCGGGGCCGGAACGACATCCTCGAATTCCTGGCCCTCTCCGCCGCCGAGGGCGAGAGCACGGACTGGACGATCGACGTCCCGCGCGAAATCCCGGCCGTCCGGGTCATGAGCATCCACAAGGCCAAGGGCCTGGGTTTTCCGGTCGTCATCCTCCTCCTCTACGGCCAGGATTGGCAGGCGCCGGACTTCTATCTCCACGACACGGACGAAGGCCTTCGCGTCTACAAAATCACGAAAACGCTGGCCGGGTGCGACCCGGAATTGGAGAGTATCTACGAGGCCCGGAAAGCGAAGGAGTGGGTCGGGCTGCTCAATACGCTCTACGTCGGGTGCACCCGGGCCCGGTCGGAGCTCTATGTCGTCGGCGTGAAAGGCCGCAAGCCCTATCCCTTCGACCTCATCGAAGCCGCCGTTCCCCCCGGATTCAGGTCCGACCCGCTCGGCCCGGGACCGGCCGTCAGGGAAAAAAAAGGCGCCGTCCCGCTCAAGGCCGCCCTGGCCCGCCGGAGCGGGAAATTTCCGCCGCCGAGCACCCGGGAATCGCTGAATTTCGACCGGGTCAGGCGGGGGGAAATCGCCCATCGGATTCTCTCCCGGATGGAGACCGCGGGAGGAGAAAACCTCGAGGCGGCCGTCTCCCGGGCCATTTCCAACCTCGCTCCCGCCGAGCCCGAGATGGGGCTTTTCAAGGATATCGGCCGGATGATCGTCGCCGCCTTCGCCGAGCCCGGCTCGCCCCTCTCCGCGCTTTTCGCCGTCCGCCCCGGCCACCGCGTCTTTCGCGAAGCCGAATTCTGCGACGCCGAGGGTCGCGTCTTCCGGATGGACCGGGTCGTCGTCGACCCCGAGGCCGTGACCGTCGTCGACTTCAAGACGGGAGGCGGGCCGATCTCCGGTCGGGGGAGCGAGGCTGCGGCTGAGGACAGGGAACAAATCCGCGACTACGCCGCGATCCTTCGGGACATCTATCCGAACCGTCCCGTCCGGGCCGGGCTCTTTCATCTCGACCTGAGGATCTGGGAGGAGGTCGAGTGAATCCCCTCCGGGTCGAGCTCGTTTCACCGCGCCAAGGCCTCATCGCCGCCGTCGCTTCGCGCCTCGAGGCCGTCGGGGGGGATTATTCCAGGGCCTGGGTCGTTTTTCCCGAAAAACGCCCTGGCACCTATCTCCGCAAGGCTTTGGCGGAGAGAGAGGGCCGCGGATTTATCCCCCCGCGCCTCGACTCGCTCGAAACCCTCGTCGACCGGATTTACGCCGAACGGCTCGGCCTCGGCGGCCGGCCGGCCGACGTCATGGATGCCGTGGCCGTTCTCTTCGAGCTCCACCGGGCGGCCACGGGCCCGCTCGGCGGCGGGGCTTTCCTCGAAGCCGACCGCTTCTTCCCCCTGGGCGTCAAGCTCTTCCGCGACCTCGAGGAGCTCGCCGCCGCGGGCGTGTCGAAGGAGGATCTCGCCCGCCTTGACGTCCTCGCCGAGGAGGCCGTTCCCGCCGAGACCCGGGAAAGGCTCCAGCGGCTGTCGTTCTTCTCCGAGGCCTTTTATGAGCGGCTGCCCTCCCTCGGCCTGACGACGCCCGCCTCGCGCCTCCGGGCCGTGGTCGAGCGCCTCGACCCGGCCCTTTTCCCCGACGTCGGAGCTTTTTTCTTCGCCGGCTTCTTCTCCCTGGCCAAGCTCGAAGCGGCCGTCATCCGGACCCTCCTCGACCGCGAAGGCTCCCGCCTCTTTCTCCTCAAAGGGCGGGGGATCGAGGAGGCCTTGGGCCTTTTCGGCGTCTTCGACGCCGACCTCCGGGCCGCCGCTTCGGCTCCCGACCCCGGCCCTCCGCCCGAGGTCGTCCTGACGAGGAGCTCCGACACCCACGGCCAGATCTCCGCCCTGAATGCCGCCCTGGCCGACGGCCTCGCCGATCCGGCCCGCCTTCACGAGCGCCAGGTCATCGTCCTTCCGGCCGCCGAGACGCTCTTCCCGCTCTATCAGCAGACGCTGACGACGATCGATGAAGAGCGATTCAACATCTCCCTCGGCTACCCTCTTTCCCGGACGCCCGTGGCCAGCTTCTTCGAGAGACTTCTCGAAGTCATCCCATCCATGGACGGGCAAGGGAGGGTCTATGCCCCTCACTATCTCCGCTTCATTCTCCACCCCTATGCGAAGAACATCTATTTCCCGGGGCCCGGCCGCCGGGCCGACCTGACCCGCATCCTCGTCCACGCCGTCGAAGAGGCCCTCATCGAGGGCCGAATGAAGGCCTTCTGGAGCCTCGAGGAGATCGAGACCGACCGCGGCATCCGGGAGACGGTCCAGGCCCGGACGGCCGGCGTCGAGAACGCGCCGGCTCCGGCGGCCTTGATGGACCACCTCGCGGCCATCCACGCGGCGACGATCGGCCCTTTCCTCGAAGTCCGCGACGTCGGCGATTTCGCGGACAAGATGGCCCGGGTCCTCGATTTCATCTCCGAGCGAAGCACGGCCAGGCTTCATCGCTTCTTCCACCCTTACGCCGAGGCGTTCATGGACCGGCTCAAGAGCCTGGCCCGCTCCCTTCTCCGGGACATCGTTTTCTCCGATCCGGCAAGCTACGCCCAGCTTTTCCGGAAGATCGCGGCCGCCGGGAGCGTGCCCTTCTACGGCACACCCCTCAAGGGCCTCCAGGTCCTCGGGTTTTGGGAGACGCGGGGAATCCCCTTCGAGGAAGTCCATCTCCTCGATGCGAACGAGGGCGTCCTCCCCGCCGCTTCCCGGTCGGATTCGCTCCTCCCCTTGGCCGCCCGCCTCGCCGTCGGCCTTCCGACCTACCGGGAGGAAGAGCGGCGGATGGAATACCACCTCGACGTCCTCGTCCGCGGGGCGAAATCCGCCCATCTCTATTTCGTCGAGAACAACGACCGCGAGCGGAGCCGGTTCGTGGAGAAGAAGCTCTGGGAGATGCAGCGCCGCGACGGGGAGAAAGGCGGGGACCGCTATCTGAGGACGGTCGAATACCGGGTCGATCTCGCCGAGAGGGGGGCGCGGGAGGTCGATAAGACCCCGGCCGTCGTCGAGTTTCTGAAAGAATTTCGGTATTCCGCCACGGCCCTGGACGCTTACCTGAAATGCCCCCTCGGGTTTTACTTCAAATATGTCCTCGGCTTGAAAGAGAAGGAGGAGGCCGGCGAGGGGGTGGAGAAAAGGGACGTCGGGGTTCTTGTCCACGCGATCCTGGAAGATTTCTTCCGTCCCCATCTCGGCCGGCCGCTCGCCGTTTCGGACTTGAGCGAAGCCGCCCTCGAGAAGGTCGTGGACCGCCATTTCGCCCGCCTTTTCGGCCCGGACGCCGGAAATCCCTACTTGATAAAGCTCCAGACGAAAAGCCGTCTTCTCGATTTTCTGCGGTCCTACCAGAAGCCGGTCATCGAAAGGCTGACGTGCAAAACCCTGACCATTCGCTCGCTGGAGGAAACCGTCCTAGGCGAGCGGGCCGACTTCAAGCTCCAGGCCCGCTTCGACCGGACCGAATATCGGGGAGATGACCTTTTCGTCCTCGACTTCAAGACTTCCCACAACACCCGATACCTGGGCATCGATTTCAAGCGCCTCGACCTCGAAGACCGGAAGGGCTGGAGCCGGACGATCGGGAGCCTTCAGCTTCCGCTCTATACCATGCTCGTGGCCCAAAAGGAGGGCCGGGCGACGTCCGAGGTCCATGGCCGGTTCGTCATGCTGGGAAAAAGCCGCCTCGGCCCGGAGATCGAATTCTCTCCCTACGACGTCGGAAAGAAAGGGGAGCCGGAGGATCCGTCGGCCCGCCGGGAGAAAATCG
>VGJF01000003.1 GCA_016867585.1 Candidatus Aminicenantota bacterium
CGACCCCGACGTGTTCCAAGCGACGGCCAATTCGCTCTTCGGCCGGCCCATGGTCATCCCCCCCTACATCTATCCGCCCCTTCTCGGACAAATCCTCATCCCCCTGGCCGCTCTCCCTCCCGAGCTGTTCTACTGGGCCTTCTTCGCCCTGAACCTCGCCCTGGCCGGCCTGACCCTCTTCCTGACGGCCAGGCTCCTCCGCCTCGAGGCCCGGCCGAGCATTCTTCCGATCCTCTTTCTCTTCATTCTCCTCCCCGTCAACCGCCCTCTCATCAGCACCTTCTACCACGGCCAGATCAACCTTCTCGTCCTCGACGCCCTGCTCGCCGCGCTTCTCCTTCGACGGGGAGGCCGACCTTGGCTGTCGGGCCTCTGCCTCGGCTTCGCCGTGATCGTCAAGATCTACCCCGCCCTATTCGCCCTCCCCCTCCTCTGGTCGAAGAAGGGGAAAGACCTGGCCGCTCTCGCCGCCGGCGGCCTGGCCTTGGTCGGCGCCTCGGCCGCCGCCTTCGGAGCGGCCCCCTGGGCGGATTTCGTCCGCTTCACCGCGGAAACGATGACCGGTCGCTCGACGTCCCCCTATCTCGTCGAATTCGGGGACGCCGTCCTCAACGTCTCCCTCAAGGGATTTCTCCACCATCTGTTCGAGGTCTTCGCCTGGAACCAATCCGCCGTCGCGCCTCTCTGGGCGGCCTTGACGGCCGTCCTTCTCATCCTCGTCCTGGCCATGCTCCGCGGCCGGCCCTGGACGACGGATTTGGGGCTCCAGGCCTCCGTTCTCCTTCCCTTGACCGTCCTCCTAGCCCCCCTGTCCTGGTCCCACCATTACATCGTCGTCCTCGTCCCCCTGGCCTATCTCTTCCGCCGCCTCCTCTCCGAGCGCCGCTACGGGGCTTTCCCCGGCCTCGCCCTCTCCGCCGCCCTGATCCTCTACACGGTCTCCTGGAAAGGCTTCCCGTTCAACCATGCCCGGACCTTCGGGGGACTCGGGCTTCTCCTCTTCGTCCTCGTCTTCGAGCGCCGGACGGCCCGGTTCTCGGGGAAGCCGGACGACGGCCCATGAATTTCCGTTTCGGCCTCAAAGGCCGTCCGGTAACGGCCGTGACGGCCGCCCTTCTGGCTCTCCTCGGGATTTTCCTCGTCCTCAACCGGTTCTTTTACGCCCCCAAGATTCTCCTCATCGGGATCATCCTCATCGTCTCCCTGGCCCTCCGGAAGACGGGGCTCCTCCTCCGGGACTGGTTTCCCTTCCTGGCCTTTCTCTACCTCTTCGATAGCCTGCGCGGAACGATCTACGCCCTGACCTGCCGGCTCCAGCTCCCCGTCCGGGCTCTCTACGTCCTCGACCTCGAAAGAACCCTGTTCGGGACGGTGCCCTCCGAAGCCCTCCAGAAGGCCCTCCTCCGCTCGCCGCCGCCGGAGTTCGGGCTTCTCGAAAAGATCGCCACGGTCGTCCACGGGACGCATTTCATCGCCTTTCTCTACGTCGGCCTCGTCGTCTGGCTTCAGCGGCCCCGCTTTTTCGGCGCTTACAAGTCCGCCTTTTCCTGGCTGACCGGCCTGGGCGTTCTCGGCTATCTCCTCGTCCCGACCGTCCCGCCCTGGATGGCTTCGGAAGTTTTCGGCCTCGTCCCCGGCCTCCAGCACTTCAACGTCATCCTCTACAACACGAATTTCCCCGACCTGTCTGCGGGCTTCAACACCAACCCCATCGCCGCCATGCCCTCCCTCCACGCCGCTTTCCCCTGCCTGGCCTTCCTCATTCTCGCCCGCCTCTACCGCGGCCGGGCCCTCGTTTTCGGACTCTACGCCCTCCTCATGGCCTTGGCCATCGTCTACACGAGCGATCATTATGTCGTCGACCTCCTGGCCGGGTTCGCCTTGGCCGCGGCCTGCTACATGTTCGCTTTCCGGCGGCTCGCCGGGAGCGCTCCGCCGCCGGCGACTCGGAGTCCGTGGAGGCCGGCCGCCCTCGGGTCGGCCCTGCTCGCGGCCGGGATCGGTCTCGGGTTGGCCAACAAGCATGCCTTCGAGGCCCATCCGGAAGCCTACGACTACGCCTCCGTCCCCCGTTACGTCGATTTCACCGGGAACGAGGACCGGTATGCCGGCAACTTCAGCGTCCAGATGTATCTCGGCGGGCATGCCATCTCCCGGGGGGACATCGGGCGGGCGTTGGGATATTTCGAGCGTGCCCTGGGCCTCGCCGAAGGACGAGCCGAGAGGGCCCGGGCCGAGCTTCGGATCGCCCAAGGCCGGGCCCTTCTCGAGAACCGGAAATAGAATCTATGGCCGGGAAAGCAACGACCTGGCCCCGGCCCGGGTCAGGTAAACGCCAAGCAAAATGACCGCCGCCCCGGCGATCTGGACCATATGCATCCTCTCGCCCAAGATCCACCAGGCGAAGACGGCCGTCAAAACGGGGGTCAGGTTGCCGTAGACCGCCGTCCGGGTGTTTCCGATCCGCTGGACCGAGTAGTACCAGATGAGGTAGCCCAGGACGAGGCCGAAGAGGGCGGACAGAAAAAGGGCCGACCAGGCCCGCCAGGAGACATCGGCCCAGGCGATCCGGACGACCTCCGCGGCCGTCGTCGGAAAATAGGCCGCCGCGCCGACGGCCACGGTCACGGCCGAGAATTGAAGCGGCGAGAGGCGGGCCAGGAACGGTTTCGAGAAAACGGTGTATCCGGCCCAGAGGATCGTCCCGGCGAAAATCATCGCGTCGCCCTGGGCGCCGGCCGACCCCGGGGCGATCCCGCCGTTCATCCGGGAGATGACGAGATAAAGGCCGCCAAGGGAGATGAAGATCCCCGTCCAGGTCGGCCAGGGGATATTCTCGATGCCTAGGAGCCGAGAGAGAAGGGCGACGAAGACCGGAGAGGTCGAGAGGATGAACGACGTGTTGGCGGCCGTCGTCCGGCTCATCGCCCCGATGAACAGCGCCTGATAAACGGCGTTCCCCATGATCCCGATCAAGGCCAGTTTCCAGAGGTCGGCCGGAACAATCCCCTGGAGCCTCCGGCGGGAGAGAGCCAGGAGGCCGAGGAGAACGGCGGCCGTGAGGAGGAGGCGCAGCCCGTTGAACGCCTCGGGAGAAAGCTCGCGCAGGCCGATCTTGACGAAGCTGAAGTTGACGGCCCACATGAGCACGGCCGCGAGCATCAGGGCATCGCTCAATCCGAAAGCCGGTCCCCGGCTGTTGGAGGGTCGCATGGTCGGGCGCGGGGAAGGGCTCAGCCGGCCGTCCGCGTTCTCGGGAACGAGGCCTCGACGACGGCTCGGATGCCCCCCCGCGGATTGAAGGCCCCCTTGACTTCGGCCCGGACGGGCCGGCAGGCCCGGACGACGTCTTCCAAGATCCGGTTGACGGCATTTTCGTAAAAGATCCCCAGGCCGCGGTAAGCCAGGATGTATTCCTTGAGGGACTTGAGCTCGAGGCACGCCGCCCGGGGGACATAGCGGATCGTGATCGTCCCGAAATCGGGGAGGCCCGTCTTGGGGCAGACCGAGGTGAACTCCGGGATATCGATCGTGACTTCATAGCCCCGGAATTGATTGGGAAACGTGGCCAAGGCCGGAAGTTCGACGGACAGGCCGGCCTTCCCCTCTTTCTCGCCGGTGCGGCGCATTGGTTTGTCCTCTCGAAAATGCTATTATAATCGAACCTTTCCCCAAGGAGAAGACGGAAGAGCGATGACCGCCTGCCGCCAAGAAAAGAACATGCCCCGCTGCAACTGCAGCTACGAGCCCTGCCCCCGCAAGGGCGTCTGTTGCGAATGCCTCGCCTATCATTGGGGGATGAGGGAGCTCCCGGCCTGTTTTTTCCCGGACGAGGTCGAACGGACCTGGGACCGCTCGCTGAGCCGGTTTCTGAAGACCGTCGCGAAGTAGGCCATGCGGCCTTCGTTCACGTACGGGCCCGTCCCCTCCCGCCGGCTGGGATTTTCCCTGGGCGTCGACCTTCTTCCTTTCAAGACCTGCTCGATGGACTGCGTCTACTGCCAGCTCGGCCCGAACCGCCGGACGACGGTCCGGCGGCGGGAGCACGCCCCGGCCCGGGCCGTTCTGGCCGAAATCCGGGCCGCCCTCGCCTCCGGCCGGCGGATCGACGCCGTCACCTTTTCCGGCTCGGGCGAGCCGACCCTCCACGCCGGACTGGGCCGGATCATCCGGGCGATCAAGCGCCAGACGACCGTGCCGGTCGTCGTCCTGACGAACAGCTCGACCCTCTCCCGGCCCGAGGTCAGGTTGGCCCTGGCCGCGGCCGACATCGTCATCCCCTCGCTCGATGCGGCGACCGAGTCCGTCCTCCGGCGGGTCAATCGGCCGCATCCCTCTCTCACGGCGGCGCGGATCATCGACGGTTTGGCCGCGTTCCGGCGGCGCTTCAAGGGCCAAATCTGGCTCGAAATCCTTCTCGTCAAAGGGATAAACGACGGCCCGGCCCATCTCCGGGCGCTCCGCCGGGCGATCGCCCGCCTGGCGCCGGACCGCGTCCAGCTCAACACCGTCGTCCGCCCGCCGGCCGAGCCGTGGGCCAAGCCGCTCTCCCGGCCGGAGCTCGAGCGCATCAAGGCCTCGTTCGGCGGGACGGCCGAAATCGTCGCCGAGCCGCCGGAAGGGGGAAGGTCCGCTCCGGCCGCCGGCGGCCTCGAGGGGCGCGTTTTGGGGCTCCTCCGGCGGAGGCCCGAAACGGCCGAGGGCTTGGCCGTGTCGCTGGAGGCGGAAATCGGCGCCGTCCGGAGCGCGGTCCGAACCCTCTCCGCCTCCGGACGGATCAAGCCCGCGGCTCACGGCCGCCGCCGGTATTACGAAGTTGTCAAAGACGCCGCCGCCGGCTGACATCCATCCGGACTTGGGTTATAATGCCGTCTCCCGAGAGAACCCCGTGATCAAAGCGAACGCCTTTCTGTCTCGAATCAGCCCCTACAAGCCCGGCCGGCCGATCGAGGAGGTCGCCCGCGAGCTGAAGCTTCGGGGTGAAATCATCAAGCTCGCCTCGAACGAAAATCCCCTCGGCCCGTCCCCTCTCGCCCTTCGGGCCATCCGCCGCTTCCTCAAGGACATGTCCCTCTATCCCGACGACAACTGCTACTATCTCAAGAAGAAGATGGCCGGGCTCCTCGGGGTGACCCCCGAAAACCTCCTCTTCGCCAACGGCTCGGTCGAGATTCTCCCGATGGCGACGCACGCTTATCTCGGCCCGGGGGACAGCGCCGTCACCGGGGCCGGGGCTTTCCTCTGGTTCAAGATCGCCGTCTGCCATACGCCGGCCGAACTCATCGAGGTCCCGCGGAAAGATTTTCGCTTCGACCTCCGGGCGATGGCCGCCGCCATCCGGAAAAACACCCGGCTCGTCTACATCGACAATCCCAACAACCCGACGGGGACGATCGTCACCCGGGACGAAGTCGAGGAATTCTTCCGGCATGTTCCCGAAGACGTCCTCGTCATCTTCGACGAAGCCTATATCGAATACATCGACGACCCCGCTTTCCCGGACTGGTCCGACCTCTTCCGGCGTCGGAAAAACATCCTCATCCTCCGGACCTTCTCCAAAATCTACGGCATGGCCGGCCTCCGCCTGGGCTTCGGCGTCGCCGACCCGGAAATCATCGACAGCCTGGCCAAGCTCAGGATTTCGTTCAACGTCAACCGCTTTTCCCAAGTCGCCGGGACGGCCGCCCTCGACGACGCGGCCCACGTCCGGAAGGGGAAAGCCGTCAACGACGCCGGGAAGGCGTACCTGGCCGAGGCCTACCGCCGGCTCGGCCTATTCGCCCTCCCGACCCACGCGAATTTCTTCTTCGTCGATTTCGGCCGGGACAGCCGGCCGGTCTTCGAAGCCCTCCAGGGCAAGGGCATTATCACCCGGACGATCAAGGAATACGGCTTCCCCAACGCCCTGCGGATCTCGATCGGGACCGAGGAGCAGAACCGGCGCCTCATCCGGGCCTTGGGAAGCCGTCTCTAGATTTTCCCCGCGAGCCAAGATGCCTCGGCCAAGGACCACGGGAAAGGCCGGGAAGCCGACTTTTCGGTACGAAGCCGTCGGCCTCGTCCGCTCTCCCTTCAAGACGCCCGAAGAGATCCCGGTCGAACGCAACGCCGACCCCCGCGGCTTCGACGACGTCCGGGGAAAGCTCGTCATCGACCCCGCCTGCGCCCGAGGCCTCAAGGACATCGACGGCTTTTCCCATCTCTTCGTCCTGTTCGCCTTTCATCGAGCCGGGGAAGCCAAGCTCCTGTCCCGGCCGCCGTTCGACACGGAGCCCCGCGGCGTTTTCGCCTCTCGCTCTCCCCGCCGCCCCAACGCCTTGGGCCTGACCATCGTCAAGCTTGAGAGCCGCCGGGGGCGGGTCCTTCACGTCTCGGGACTGGACATGATCGACGGAACGCCCATCCTGGACATCAAGCCTTACACCGACCGCGACCGCAGGAGGGGGGCGCGGACGGGCTGGCTGGCCCGGTACCGGCGGCGGGCGGCGGGCCGAGGCCGGAAAGGAGCGGCATGAGAATTCTCTCCCGGACCGCCTTGCGGGCCGCGGCCGCGGTCCTCGCCCCGGCCGCCCTGGCCGTCGGCCAGGACCTCCTCCGCCAACTTGGAGGTTTCCAAGACTTCCTCAGCCGGAGGGTCTCCTCCTTCGACCGATCCGGCGGAAACCGGGACGCCCTGACGATCAAGCCGGGAGAGACGGCCGTCCTCGCCGACCTCCAAGGCCCGGGGGCTATTCACCACTTCTGGGTGACGATCTCGGCCGAACCGTTCTATGGGCGCAAGATCGTCCTCCGGATGTACTGGGACGGCGAGACGGCCCCTTCGGTCGAAGCTCCGATCGGCGATTTCTTCGGCGTCGGCCACGGGTTGAACCGCAATTTCGCCTCGCTGCCGTTGGTCTGCTCATCCGAAGGCCGGGCCCGCAACAGCTTCTGGTACATGCCGTTCCGGAAGTCCGCCCGGGTCACCGTGGCCAACGAGGGCCGAAGGGACGTCGCCGCGTTCTATTACTACCTCGACTACCGGGTCCTCCCTTCGCTTCCGACCGACACGCCGACCTTCCATGCCCAATACCGCCAGGAGACGCCCTGCGCCGCCGGACGGAACTACCTCATCCTCGAAGCCCAGGGGCGGGGCCATTATGTCGGCTGTCACCTCAGCGTTTTTCAAAAGGCCATGGGCTGGTGGGGCGAGGGGGACGACATGATCATCGTCGACGGCGAGGACTTCCCCTCCCTCCACGGCACGGGATCGGAGGACTATTTCGCCGACGCTTGGGGGATGCGGGAGAGCCAGAGCCTGTTCTACGGCTGCCCTCTCCAGGAGGAGGATTTCCAGGCCGGCTCCAAGGCCTCGGTCTACCGCTTCCACATCCCCGACCCCATCCCGTTCCGGAAGTCGATCTCGGTCTCGATCGAGCACGGCCACGACAACGATCGGGCCGACGATTTCTCATCCACGGCCTACTGGTACCAGTCCGAGCCGCACAGGCCCTTTCTGGCCCTTCCGACCGTCGAGGCCCGGCTGCCGTTCGCCCTCGAGCCCCCGCCGAACTTCGTCCTCCCGGCCTGGAAAGAAGCCAAGGCCGACCTCGGACAGGCCTTCGAAGACGCCGAAAAAGGGCTCGCCTTCAAGGGCGGGCGGCTTGTCCTCTCGAAGTCCTCCTATTACCTCCCGAGCGGGGAGCGGTATCCCGTCTTGGCGACGGACGGGCCGACATCCCCCTCCGTCCACATCGGCTTTCCGGTCGGCGTCGCCGAGCGCTACGACGTGACCCTCTTTTTCCTCAAGGGGCCGAACATGGGGATTTGGCGGCCGACGAGCCTCGTTTCGGCCGGGTCCGACGTTTTGGAGGAACGGCCCGACTTTTCCGGGTACGCGGAAGCGAAGGGGATGGGCGCGCTCTCGCTGAAGAGCGTGTCCCTCTCCGCAGGCCCAGGGGTTCTCGAGCTGGCCCGCCGCGGCAAGGCCCGGGCCGCTTCCGGGGACGACTTGGCCTTCCTCGGCCTGAGCCTCGTCCCGTCCGAGCGCCGTTATCTCACGGAGTGGAACGTCATCGGCCCGTTCGCCGCGCCGGACATGGACGCCCTGACCGTCGCCTATCCGCCCGAGCGGGAGCTCGACCTCGAGAAATCCTACGCCGGCGGATTCGGGAAGACGGCCGTCTGGCGGAAAGCCCGCGCCGGCGCCGGCGGTTACGTCAACCTCCTCGAATTCGTCCAGCCGGGGGAATACGTCATCGCCTACGCCCTGGGCTTCGTCGAAGCTCCCTCGGCCACGGAGGCCGTCCTGCTCCTCGGCAGCGACGACGGCGTCCGGGCCTGGGTCAACGGGGAGCTCGTCCACACGAACGCCGCCTACCGGGCCTCCGCCCCGGACCTCGACAAAGTCGCGGTCCGGCTGAACAAGGGGAGAAATGCCGTTCTCCTCAAGATCCTCCAGGGGGCCGGGGCCTGGGGCTTTCACGCCCGCTTCGCCGACCCCGAGGGCGGGCTGCGCTGGTCGGCCGACCGGCCTTGAATCATGAAGGGCGATAAAACCCTCTGGACGGCCCGTGAGGCCGGCCTTCTCCGCAGGCTCAAGACGCCCGTTGAAATCCAGGAATACTTGAACTCGCTGGCCTATGATGCCGCCCCCGGTACGGCTTCCCCCCGACGGGTCCTTCGGAAGAAAAGGGCGAACTGCTTCGAGGGGGCGCTTTTGGCCGCGGCGGCCCTGCGCGTCCACGGCCGGCCGCCGCTTCTCGTCGACATGCGTTCCCGGAACGACGACGACCACGTCCTGGCCGTATTCCGCCGAAACGGGGCTTGGGGCTGCGTGGCCAAATCGAACTTCACCGTCCTCGGCTTCCGCGAGCCTGTTTACCGGACGATCCGGGAGCTGATGGCCTCGTTTTTCGACGTCTTTTTCAACACGATCGGGGAGAAGACCCTCCGTCATTATTCCGTCCCTTTCGACCTCCGCCGGTTCGACGACCGCGGCTGGATGACGACCGAAGACGACGTCAGCTGGATCGGCGACGCCCTCGACCGGGCGCGTCATTATCCCTTCTTGACCCGCGCCCAGGTCCGGAGCCTCGCGACGGCCGACCCCGCCCTCGTCAAGGCCGGCCTCCTCGGAGCCGATGGCGCGGGGCTTTACAAACCCGGCCGTTAGGCGCCGGCGATTTCCCCGGCGGCCGACCGGATGACGTCCCAGGCCGTCCGGACATGCCGCTCCTCGGTCGTCCTCTGGCCGATGACCATCCGGAGAGTGAATTTTCCCCCAAGGACGGTATGGGTCAGGAAGACTTTGCCCGAGGCGTTGATCCGCTCCAGGAGGGCCGCGTTGGCGGCGTTGAGCGCCTCCTCGTTTCGCCGGCCGTCGTTCCAGCGGAAGCAGACCAGCCCGAAAGGCACGGGGGCGAGGAGTTCGAAATCCGGGGCCGCCTCGACCCAGCCCTTGAACAGCCGGGCCAGCCTCTGATGCTCCCGGACGAGGGCCCGCAGCCCTTCGACGCCGTAGGCGCGGATGACGAACCAGAGCTTCAGGGCCCGGAACCGGCGGCCGAGCTGGATCCCCCAATCGCGGTAGTTCTTGACGAACGGGTCGGCGCCGGTCTTCAGGTATTCGGGACGGATCTCGAAGGATCGGACCAGGGCGCCCGGGTCCTTGACGAAGTAGGCCGAGCAGTCGAAATTCGTCAGCATCCACTTGTGGGGATTGAAGACGAACGAGTCCGCGAACTCGGCCCCGTCGAGGATCGAACGGTTTTCGGGGCAGAGGGCCGCCGTCCCGGCGTAAGCCGCGTCGACGTGGAGCCAGAGGCCGCGGCCGGAGGCGATCTCCCCGACGGCCCGGAGAGGGTCCACGGCCGAGGACGAAGTCGTTCCCAGCGTGGCCACGACGCAGGCGGGCTGAAAGCCAGCAGCGATATCGGCCGCGACCGCCGCCTCGATCTCGGCCGGGATGATGGCGAAGTCCGCGTCGGTCTTGATGAGGCGCAGGTTCTCCCGCCCGTAGCCGGCGATTTTGACGCCCTTCTCGATGCTGGAATGGGCCTCGGCCGAAGCGTAGACCACGAGCGGACGCCGGAGGCCGCGCTCATTGGATTCGAAACCCGTCGCCCTTTCGCGGGCCGAAATAAGGGCGCAAAGGGTGGCCGTCGAGGCCGTGTCCTGGATCGTCCCGCCGAATCCGGCGGGCAGGCCGAGCATCCGCCGCAGCCACTCGAGAACCAGGTCCTCGAGCTCGGCCGCGGCCGGAGATGTCCGCCAGATCATGGCCTGGGTCCCGAGGCCGGCGGTCAGCATCTCGGCCAAAATGGAGGCGGGACTGTTGTTGGCCGGAAAATAGGCGTGCCAGCCGGGGTGCTGCCAGTGAGCGATCCCGGGCAGGATGATCTCCCGAAAATCGGCGAAGATGCGGTCCATCGGCTCGGCCGTCTCGGGCGGATCTTCCGGAAGCCGGCTTCTGACTTCGCCCGGCTTGAGGGGGGATAGAACGGGAAAGCGTTCGATGTCCCGCAGATAGTCGGCGATCCAATCGACGAACTCGTGTCCGTAGCGGCGAAATGTCTCGATGTCCAAGGCTTTTCTCCCGTTTGAAGGTCCTTTCATTCTAGTCCAAGGGTTGTTTCCGGTCAAAAGTCGCTTTCTCGGGGCCGGATTTCGTCTTTTCGGACGGAAAACACGCCCAAACAGGCCTTGGTTGCGGGCCATGCCAGGCTCTTCGGCCGCGGCCGAAGAATTTTTCAAAAAAATGAAAAAAAATGTTGCCGAATTCTTTCCTTTCATGATATAATAAAAAAAGTGGTTGGGGGGCCAGCAAATAAGTTATTGAAAATAAATCACTTGTATTTTATTGCGTAATCCTTCCCCCAACGGACGCCTTTTGGCGGCGCATGCAACTCTTTTCCCCGGCCGGACGTATATAGAGATGAAATGAGAAACAGAGAAGCCGCCTCTCCTCCTCCTTCTTGGGAGTTCTCCATACATCTCCTTTTCATTTAATTCCCTTCCCTTCTCGAGCGGCCTTCCCGGATGAGCCGGGGAGGCCGTTCGTTTTTTAGCGGCCGACGACGGCCCTGACCCTCAACGCTTTTATGTTTTCCCCCAAACGCCCATGGCGCGGCCGCATCCTCCGGAGCGTAGCGGGACCCTCGTCAGGGTGGCGGAGCGAGGGGGAGGCGGCCGCGCCATCGATATTTCGGGCCTAATACGCAAAGTGTATTACGGTCAGGCGACGGCCGTATTGACAGGGACGGCCGACTCCGGCAAAATAGCTTCTCTCGCGGGATCGGCCGGAGGGAAGTCCGTTTGAAACGGACGCAGCCCCCGCTACTGTGATCGGGGACGATTCCCGGATGACGCCACGGCCCTCGAAACGAGGGCGGGAAGGCCCGGGAGGAGGACGATCCGAGAGCCAGGAAACCGCCGCCAGACCCCAGGGAACCCGTCTTCGGGTGGAAGAGGAGGTTTCATGACCATTGCCGCCCTGCTAATCGCCTTCGGCCCGTTCCTCCAGTCGCCGGCGGAGGAGGCGAACCGAAAACAATCCCCGATCCGGCACGATGTCGTGATCACCGCGACGCGGATCGAAACGCCCGTCCGAGAGGTCGCCGCCGCGGTGACGCTGCTCACCCGGACCGACCTCGACCGGGCCCTCAGGACGAGCGTCTTCGACGCTTTGGAGAACGCCCCCGGCTTGACCCTTCTCAGGAACGGCGGCCCGGGGGGAGTCTCCTCGGTTTTCATCCGGGGGATGAATTCGGAGCACGTCCTGGTGACCCTCGACGGCCTCCCTCTGAACGATCCGGTCAATCCGTCCCGCTCGTTCGACTTCGCCCATCTCAGCCTCGCCGGGGTGGACCGGATCGAGGTCCTCCGCGGGCCTCAAAGCCCGCTCTACGGATCGGACGCCGTGGGCGGGGCGGTCAACATCCTGACCGCCCGCGGAGGCGGAAAACCCCGCCTGACGATGAGCGCCGCCGGCGGTTCCTACCGGACCTTCGACGGAAGCCTCGACGTCCAAGGCTCGGCCGGGGTCGTCCGATACGCCTTCGGACTGTCCGGCTCGGCGACTAGGGGGATTTCGGCGGCCGGCGCCTCCTATCCGGGAAACGCGGAGAGCGACGGCGGCCGCGGCACGACCTTGACCGGACGCCTGGGGGCGACGCTCAAGAAGGGCGCCGAATTCGACCTTATCATCCGGGGGGTCTCGGCCAGGACCGACCTCGACAATTTCGGCGGCCCCTTCGGCGATGACCTGAACCATGTCCAGAAGCTCGCCGCCGGGCTCGTCCGGCTCCAGGCAAGATTCCTCCAAGCCGGCGGACGCTTGGAGCAGAAAATCGGCCTCTCGGCATTTAGGTCCGAGCGGACCTATGACAATCCCGCCGACCCCGACCACCCCGGGGAATCCGAAGGGGGGTCGTTTCAAGGCTCGCGGCTCCGCTTCGACTGGCAGAACAACCTCTTCCTCCACGCCGCCCAGACCCTGACCTTCGGCTTCGAGGCCGAAAAAGAGGCCGGCCGATCGGAATACCGCTACGAATCGGCCTGGGGCCCGGGCGAGAGCCTTTTCCCGGGCCGCGCCGCCGGCCGGACCGGCTTCTACCTCCAGGACCAGGTCCGGATCAAGGGACGCTTCTTCGCCGCCGTCGGCCTTCGTCTCGACCGCCACGAACGGTCGGGACTGGCTTTGACCTACCGTCTCGCCCCGGCTTACCTCATCGAGCGGACGGGGACAAAGCTCCGGGCGACGCTCGGGACGGCCTTCAAGGCCCCTTCGCTCTATCAGCTCTACGCCCCGGCGACCTCCTGGGGTCCGGTCGGCCACCCCGGCTTGAAAGCGGAGCGAAGCTTGGGGTGGGAGGCCGGGTTCGAGCAATCCCTCTGGGCCGGCCGCGTCGAGTTCGGCCTCGTCTATTTCCGAAACGACCTCGAAAACCTGATCGATTTCGATTTCGGCCAAGGGTACGTCAACGTCGGAAGGGCCCGGACGCGCGGCCTCGAAGCCTCGCTCGAGGCAAGGCCGGCCGACGGCCTGGAGGGGCGCCTGTCCTATGCCCAGCTCGAGGCCTGCGACGCGGAATCGAATACCCCCCTCCCGCGAAGGCCCAAGGATCGCTTCACGGCCGGCCTCCGGTGGGCGGCTGCCGACCGTTTCGAGGCCGGATTTTCCGCCGCCTACACGGGTCCGCGCCCCGACCGCGACTACGGCGCTTGGCCCGCCCGACCGGTGACCTTGGCCGGGTTCTGGCTTCTGGGGGCCGACGCCTCTTTCGCGGCCGGCGGGGGGACGCGCCTGTTCCTCCGGTTGGACAATATTCTCGGGGTCCGTTATGAAACAATCTTCGGATACGGCTCCCCCGGGCGCGTCGTCTACGGGGGGGTTCGCCTCAACCTCTGACCGAAGGGCTGCCTTCACGCCGAGGCCTCACCGTCTCTACGGACGCCTGCCTCGGAGCGAACAGGGGGAGTCCTTGGAGCGCCCCGGCGTTCTCCCGCGGGAGCCGCGTCCGGGCCGTCTCCCCGTTGCATCTCCTTTCCGTTCGTCATAAAGTAGAGAAAAGGAGGCCTCCATGACGAGTTTATCGGGCCGGGACTTGGCCAACCTCGTGAAATCGGTCTTCCCGCGCTTCCCCGAAGACCGGGTTCTCGCCGTCCTCGTCGACGTCCCCCGCTCTCCGGCCGACGACAACCGGGAATGGAAGGCCCGTCGGAGCCTGGCCTTCGAGTGGTCCTCCGCCCTCAAGAAAAACCGTGCGGATGTCCCCCTCGAGGACATCCGCCTGTACGCCTACCCCGACGTCGGCTCAAACAACGCCGACCTCCCGGCCGAGGCCTTTCTCATCGACGGCCCCGTGCCCGCCGAGGCCTCAGCCCTGCTCGGGGCCGGCTTTCCCGTATTGTTCGCCCGCGTCTTCGACGAGGCCCAGCTTTTTCTCGCCCCAACGGAATATTCGACGACCGCCCCCCTCAAGGTCGCGGCCAAGAAGCATGGCTTCCGGGCGGCGACCATGCCGGGATTCTCGATGGCCATGATCCCGGCCCTCCAGGTCGATTACGCCGAGGTCGCCCGCCGGGTCGAAGCGATACGGTCCCGCCTCGACGAGGCCGCCGAGGCCGTCGTCCGTTTTCTCCTCGACGGAGGTCTCGAGTACCGGGTCCGTTTCGACCTGAGGTTCCGTTCCGCCCACGCCAGCTCGGGCCGGTTTCCGGACCGAGGAACGGCGGGAAACCTGCCCAGCGGCGAAGCCTACATCGTCCCTTACGAGGGCGAACGTGGCGAGCCGAGCCGGACCGAGGGCGTCCTGCCGGTCGAGGCCGGAGGCGAGGTCGTCCTCTTCCAAATCTCTGCCAACAAGGCCGTCCAGGTCTACGGGGAGGGGAAAGCGGCCGCGGCCGAGCGCGAGCGCCTCGCCCGGGAGCCGGCTTACGGAAACATGGCCGAACTCGGCTTCGGCGTCCTGGCCGATTTCGGCCTGGCTCCGGCCGGGGAGATCCTCCTCGACGAAAAACTCGGCCTTCATGTCGCCTTCGGCCGGAGCGAGCACTTCGGCGGCGCGGTCGGCCCGAAAGATTTTTCCTCCCCGGCCGAGGTCGTCCATCTCGACCGGATCTACATCCCCGCGGCTCAGCCGCGGATTTCCGTCCACTCGGTCGTCCTCTCTTATCCCGACGGCCGACGCGAAGAGGTCATGGACAACGGGGCCTACACGATTTTTTGACGGGAAGAATCGGCGGCGGCGGCTTGGGTTTCAGGAGAGGTGGTCGAGGAGGATTTTTGCGGCGATGACGATGAGGACCGCGGCTCCGGCGAGCTCTGCCCGCTTCCCCGCCCAGCGCCCCAGGGCGGGCCCGATTCTCGTCCCGGCCGCGGTCAGGAGAAAGCAGATGGCCCCGATGACGGCCGCGGGATAGACGACGGAGACCCTCAGGGCGGCCAGGCTCAAGCCCACGGCCAGGGCGTCCAGGCTCGTCGCCAAGGACAAGATGAGGAGGCGGCCGCCGCGGGTCAAGTCGGGGCAGGCCGAGGCCCCGCCATCTCCCTTTCCCCGGAACGCCCCGACCGCCATCCGGCCGGCGACGAAGACGAGGAGTCCGGCCGCGACCCAATGGTCGAAGCTCGCGATGGCCCGGCTCACCGTCCGGCCCGCCGTCCAGCCGAGGAGAGGCATGAGGAACTGGAACAGCCCGAAGCTTCCGGCCATGCGGAGCGTCTGAAGGGGCGTGCATCCCCGCATGGCCAGGCTCGCCCCGACCGATACGGCGAAGGCATCCATGGCCAGGGCCAAGGCCAGGGCCAGGACCATCCCGAAGCTCATCCCGGCCTCGCCAGATACTCCAGGGCCAGTCCGGCCAGGAGGGCGGCGGCCGAGGGGAGGGCCTTCTCGTCGAGGTCGAATCCGGGATGGTGGTGGGGAAAGCGCGTCCCGTCGCCCGCCCCGAAAAAGAGAAACGCGCCGGGGACTTCGCGGAGATAGTAGGCGAAGTCCTCTCCCCCCATCACCGGCCGAATCGGGACGACGCTCTTGCCGCCGAACAGACGGGCGGCGACGGCCAGGGCGAAATCCGTCTCCGCCGCGTCGTTGACCAGGGGCGGGTACCCGTCCTCGTATTCGACCTCGGCCTCGGCGCCGAAGGAGCCGGCCGTCGTCCGGGCGATCTCGACGAGACGCCTCTTCATGAGCGCCTGGACGTCCGGGTCGAACGTCCGGACGGTTCCGGAGAGCTCGACCGCGCCGGGGATGATGTTGTAGACCGTGCCGCCGCGGATCGTGCCGAAGGACAGGACGGCCGGCTGAAGAGGGTCGACGTTGCGGCTGACGACGCTCTGCAGGGCGGAGACGACGGCAGCCGCGGCCAAAATCGGGTCGACGGCCTGATGGGGCATCGAGGCATGGCCGCCTCGGCCGGCGACCGTGATCCGGAAATTGTCCGACTGGGCCATCATCGGGCCCCGGACCGCGCCGACCGTCCCCGTCGGCATCGGCTGCCAGAGATGGAGGCCGAAGATCGCCTCCACCCCGTCGAGGGCCCCGGCCTCGATCATCGGCTTCGCCCCGCCGGGGGGAAGCTCTTCGGCCGGCTGGCAGAGGAAAACGACCCGTCCCCGGAAACGGTCCTTTCGGCGGGCGAGGGCTTCGGCGGCGGCCTGGAGGACGGCCATGTGCCCGTCGTGGCCGCAGGCGTGGCAGGCCCCGGGCGTCGTCGACGCGTATTCCTTGTCGCCCTCCTCGGCGAGAGGGAGGGCGTCGATGTCCGTGCGCAGGGCGACGGTCCGGCCGCCCGGCCGGCCGTCAAGCACGGCCCGAAGGCCGGTTCCGGCCATGGCCGCGACCGAGAGGCCCGTCTTCAGGAAGAAATCGCGCAAGGCGGCGGAGGTTGCGAATTCGTTGTGGGCCGTCTCCGGCCGGCGATGGAAATCCCGCCGCCGGCCGATGATCCGTCCGGCCATGGCCTCCATTTCGAGCCGAAGTTCCTCAAGCATGGGACAACCTCCGTTTCGACAGCAAGCTGACGCCGACCACGACGGCCGCGTTGGCGGCCAGGGCGATGAAGCCGGCGTTCAATCCCCAGAGCGGATCCCTCTTCCCGAAGACGAGGACGGCGGCGACGGCAATCCCGGTCACGATCCCGGCGAACGCCCCGGCCTTGGTCGTCCGCTTCCAGACGAGGGCCAAGACGACGGCCGGGAAGAATTGGGAGACGCCGTCGTAGCCGATGAGGAGGAGGTTGACCAAGGCATTGGGGAAGACGAGGGCGAAGAGGAGGGCGGCGGCCATGACGACGAGGACCATGGCCCGGGACAACCGGAGGACGGCCCGCTCGCTCGCCCCCGGCCGAAATCCCGTCCGGTAGATGTTCTTGGCGATGAGGGCCGAAGCCGTCAGGACGAGAACCGAGGCGGGGACCATGGCCGTCACCGCGCCGGCCGCCCCGACGAATCCCAGGAACCAGGCCGGATAGGTCCTCCGGACGAGAGCCAGGAAGGCCATGTCGCCGTTGGCTAGGCCCGGCAGGACAAGGAAGGCCGTGAACCCGACCCCGAGGACGAGAAGGATGGGAATCTGGTAGAAGGGCATGATCATCGCGTTCCGGCGGATGACCCGGTCGCTCTTGGCCGAGTAGGCCGAGGCGAACATGTGCGGCCACATGTAGAATCCCGCCCCGGTCAGGAGGACGGTCGACATGACCCAGGCGACGCCCATCGATTCCGTCGACCCGGGAAAGACGAGATGCCCGGGAGCGCGGGCGGCCAGGGCCTTGAACATCGCCCCCAAGCCGCCGAAATGGACGGCCGGGAGCCCGAAACCGACGATGCCCACGGCGGCGATCATCAGGACGTCCTTGATGACCGCCACCCAGGCGCTGCCCCGGAGGCCGCTCGTGAAGACGAAAACGCAGGTCAGGACGAATGCGGCCGGGATGGCCGTCCCGGCCCCGACGGCCCCGCCGCTTGAGACCTCGACGATGAGCCCCAATCCGGCCAATTGGAGCTGGAGGTAGGGGAGGAGAGAGGCCACGCCGACCAGGGCGACGAACACCCCCAAGGCCCGGCTCCCGAAGGTTTGGACGAAGAAATCGGGCTGGGTGTGGAGGCTGAACCGCTTGCCGCGCCGCCAGATCGCGGGAAGCAGAAAAAACGAGATCGTGTAGGCCAAGGCGCCGTAGATCATGATGTAGTACGTCGGGGCGCCCCGGGCATAGGCCCAGCCGCTCGCCCCGAGGAAGGTGAACGTCGTGTAGACCTCCCCGGCCATCAGGAACCACATGATCAGCAGGCCGAAGCGGCGTCCCCCGACCGTCCAGTTCTCGAAGTTCATGGGCAGCCGCCGGCCGGCCCAGATCCCGACGCCGGCGGCCGCGACGACGACGACGGCGATGATGGCCAGGGCCGGGGTCATGGTTCGTCGTCCCGGCCGGCCAGCCGGTCCCGGCGGTCGAAGCGGTCGGCCAAAAACAAGGCCAGGGGGGTCAGGGCGACCCAAAGGAGGATCCAGAAGAGGACGAAAGGCAGGCCGAAAACCATCGGCCGGAGGCGGTTGACAAAAGGCAGGGCCAGGACCAAGGCGGCGAAGGGGACGGCCCCGACGCCCAGGGCTTTCCGCAGGCCTTTGCGCATCCCGGCTATTATAGACAAGACGGGCCGCTTCAGGAAACGGGGCCTCTTTGTTATAATAGGATATTTCCGGAGGCGGTTTTGGATCGACCCGAGGCAGCCCGCGACGTCATCCGCCTGAGAGGCGTCCGGGTCCATAACTTGAAGAACATTTCCCTGGACATCCCTCTCGACCGCTTGGTCGTCGTCACCGGCGTCAGCGGCTCTGGCAAATCCTCCCTGGCCTTCGACACCCTCTACGCCGAAGGCCAGCGCCGCTACATTGAATCCCTGTCGGCCTACGCCCGCCAGTTCCTCGAACGGATGGAAAAGCCCGAGGCCGAGGCGATCGAGGGCATCCCTCCGGCCATCGCCATCCAGCAAAAAGCGGCCACGAAAAATCCCCGCTCGACGGTGGCCACGGTGACCGAGGCCTACGATTTCTTGCGGGTTCTCTACGCCCGGATCGGAACGGTTCACTGCCTGAGCTGCGGTCGTCCGGTCGGTCGCGACTCCATCGACGCCATGGCCGAGGAAATCGTCGGGCTTCCCCAGGGGACCCGGCTGACGATCGCCTTCGCCTGGCCTCCGGAAAAAGGGCTCGGCCCCTTGAAGAAGCTCGGCTTCTACCGCTTCCTCCGGGACGGCGAAGTCGTTTCCTTCGAGGCCGCCGGGGCCGGAACGGGGCCGCCGAAGGAACTCGACGTCCTCGTCGACAAGCTGGCCTTGGCCGCCGACGACCGGGACCGCCTCGTCGACTCGCTCGAGACGGCCATGAAACACGGCGGGGGGAGGGTCAAGGTCCGTCTCGAGGACGGGCGGGAGCTCGTCTTTTCGGACAAGCTCGAGTGCCGGGACTGCCGGATCGCCTGCGACGACCCCTTCCCCAACCTGTTCTCATTCAACAGCCCCCAGGGCGCCTGCCCGGAGTGCCATGGCTTCGGCGACCTGGCCGTCCTCGACGAGGAGAAAATCATCCCCGACCCCGGCAAGTCGCTGGCCGAGGGCGCCGTCGAGCCCTGGACCAAGCCGGTCTCGAAGGGGGTCATGAAGGAGATGCTCCGGGAGGCGAAGAAACGCGGCCTCCCGACGAACCTCCCTTGGAAAAGCCTCAAGCCCGAGGAGCGGCGGTTCATCCTGGAGGGCGGGGACGGCTGGTACGGCGTCCGGGGTTTTTTCGACTGGCTTCAATCCAAGAAATACAAGGTCCAAGTCCGGGTTTTTCTCAGCCGCTACCGCAAATACGCCCCCTGCCCGGCCTGTTCCCAGACGCGCCTCAACCCCAGGGCCCTGAGCGTCAAGGTCGGGGGCCTGACGATCGGCCAGTTCGTCCGCCTGACGGTCAGGGAGGCCTTCGACTTCCTCCAAGGCCTGGCCCTCTCCCCGGCCGAGAGGCAGATCGCCGAAAAGCTCGTCTCCGAAATCGCGAACCGGCTGAAATTCCTCCTCGAGGTCGGTCTGGATTACCTGTCCCTCGACCGGATGACCTTCACCCTCAGCGGCGGCGAGGCCCAGCGGATCAACCTCGCCGCGGCCTTGAGCTCGTCTCTCGTCGGGACGCTGTTCGTCCTCGACGAGCCGTCGATCGGCCTCCATCCCCGGGACAACGCGCGTCTCATCCGGATCCTCCATTCCCTGAAGGACGTCGGCAACACCGTCCTCGTCGTCGAGCACGACCCCGAGATCATCCGGGCCGCGGACCACCTCATCGACCTCGGCCCCCGGGCGGGAGAGCACGGCGGCGAGGTCATGCTCGCCGGGCCGAGCCGCGAGGTCCTGAGATGCGGCCGGAACGGCCCGGGTCCGGCGGTCGGCGGAAACGGCTCGCTGACCTTCCGCTACCTGAGCGGGGAGATGGGGATCCCCGTCCCGATGAAGCGCCGAATCCCGTCGCGTTTTCTCCTCGTCCAGGACGCCCATCGGCACAACCTCAAGCATCTCGACGTCCGCCTGCCGCTCGGCGTCCTGACCGCCATCACCGGCGTGTCGGGTTCGGGGAAAAGCACCCTCCTCCACGACGTCCTCTACCGGGGCTGGTGCGGAGAAACGCGGCAGGGCTTCAAGGCCATCCGGGGCCTGGACTTCCTCGACAAGCTTGTCTTGGTCGACCAGTCCCCAATCAGCGCCTCGCCCCGTTCGGTCCCGGCGACGTACGCCAAGGCCATGGACGGCCTCCGGGAGCTCTTCAGCGAGACGCGCGAGGCCCGGGCCCAGGGGTTCAAGCCCGGCGTTTTCTCCTTCAACACGCGAGGCGGGCGGTGCGAGGACTGCGAGGGGGCGGGTCAGCAGGTCGTCGAAATGCAGTTCCTGTCGGACGTGACCCTCGTCTGCGAGACGTGCCGAGGCCGGCGGTTCAAGAGCGAGGTCCTCGACGTCCGCTATAGGGGCAAGAACATCGACGACGTCCTTCACCTGACCGTCGACGACGCCCTCGAGTTCTTCGCCGGCCGGCCGGACATCGTCAACAGATTGAAGCCGCTCCGCGAGGTCGGCCTCGGCTACATCCGGCTCGGCCAGCCGACGACGACCCTCTCCGGCGGCGAGCTCCAGCGGATCAAGCTGGCCTATCATCTCGTCCACGAGCGCGACGCCCATGTCCTCTATCTCTTCGACGAGCCGACGATCGGCCTTCACCTGGACGACGTCTCCGTCCTCCTGCGGTGCTTCCAGAGGCTCGTCGACGAGGGCCATTCGGTCATGGTCATCGAGCACAACCTCGAGGTCATCAAAAGCGCCGATTACATCGTCGACCTGGGGCCGGAGGGCGGCGAGCGGGGCGGCGAGATCATGGCCGAAGGGACGCCGGAGGAGGTCGCGAAATCGCGGGGCTCGACGACCGGCCGTTATCTGCGGAAGGCCCTGTCTTGAACGACGGCCGTCGCGCTCCCGCCGAACATGCCCTGGCGGCCGTGGGGCTGGGCTATGGTTCGTGCCAGATCGCGGCCCTCTACGACGGCGAGGCGAACGCCTTGGTCGGCGCGGACGGGGAGGGCGAGAGCGTCATCTACATGACCGCCGTCGGGCGGCCGGATTGAGCGGCGTCTTCACGACCCCCCGGAGCGGGAAGAGCCCGGCGGGACGGCGGCCTCGACGGCCTCTCCCGTCCGCCGCCTCCCTTTCTCGACCTTGGCCAGGAGGAACCCGACGACCAGGCCGACGGCGAAAACTCCCAAGACGAGAAGGAAGAGGGGCATGTAGAGGCTCCAAAAATACAGCCTGACCGGGGCCAGCCGGGAATTCTGAACGACCAGAATCGCCAGAAGCCCCGTCAAGACGAGGATCAAAACGGCCTTCCCCTTCATCGCGTCCTCCTTGTCCGGGGCCTCCGGCTCAAAGCCATTTCCTGCGCCGGAACAGGACGGCCATTCCGCCCCCGAGGGCGATCATGACGCCCCAGACGATGAAATAACCCGCCCGCCATTTCAGCTCGGGCATGTGCTCGAAATTCATCCCGTAGACCCCGGCAATGAACGTCAGGGGGATGAAGATTGTGGCGATGATCGTCAGGACCTTCATGACCTCGTTCATCCGGTTCGAGACGCTCGAGAGGTAAGTCTCCAGCATGCCGGACAGGACTTCCCGGAAGGTCTCGACGCTGTCGATGACCTGGATGGCGTGATCGTAGACGTCGCGGAAGAAGATGGCGGTCGGCTTCCGGACGAGGTCGGACTCGATCCTCTCGATCTTGGCCAGGATCTCCCGCAGCGGCCAGACGGACTTCCGGAGAAAGATCATCTCCCGCTTCAAGGCGTGAATCCGGTGGAGCGTGGCCCGGTCCGGGTCGGCCATGAGTTCGTCCTCGAGGCGGTCGATTTTCTCGCCCAGCCCTTCGAGGACGACGAAATAGTGGTCGACGACGGCGTCGAGGAGGGAATAGGCCAGATAATCGGCCCCCATCTTCCGGATCCGGCCGCGGCCCTGGCGGAGGCGCTCCCGGACGTGGTCGAACATGTCGCCCGGCCGCTCCTGGAACGAGAGGACGAAGTTCGAGCCGAACACGAGGCTGAGCTGTTCGATCACGATCCCCTCGCCCTTCTCGTCGAGCTCGATCATCTTGAGGACGATATAGACCGCCGTCCCCAGGTCCTCCAGCTTCGGGCGCTGGGCCGTCGTCATGATGTCCTCGAGGATGAGCGGGTGAAGCCCGAAGGCGCCGCCGAGGCCGTTGATGAGGCCGGCCTCATGGACGCCGTCGACGTTGATCCAGGTCGTCGTGGCCGTCTCCCGGAGAGGCGCGCATTCCTCGGCCGAGGCGGCCGTCTTTTCCAGGAAAATGTCGCCGTCGTAGTCCATGACCGTGATCCGGGGGTGCTCGACCTTCCGTTCGCCGACATGGACGAGGCTCCCCGGAGGGAGCCCTTCCTTCGGGGAGCGCTTGGCCTCCCGGCCGGCTCTGGATCTCATCTCAGTCGCGCTTCGGCGGCCTTCCAATCGACGGCCTTGAAGAAGGCTTCGGCATCATCGTCCTCCGCGCTTTTCAGGCGGCTTGTCCGGAGCCCGTTCGGGAACGTCCTCCTCCCCGGCGGTCTTCTCGGAGACCTCGCCGAGCTTGACCTTCCTCCGGATGTCCGTTTCGAGGTCGGCGGCCAGGGCGGCATTGTCCTTGAGAAGGCGCTTGACGTTCTCGCGGCCCTGGCCGATCCGCTCGCCCTTGTAGGAGTACCAGGTCCCCGTTTTTTCGATGAGCCCGACCCCGGTCCCCATGTCGACGAGGTCGCCCTCGCGGGAGATCCCCTCGCCGTAGATGATGTCGAATTCGGCCTCCCGGAAAGGCGGGGCCATCTTGTTCTTGACGACCTTGACCTTGACCCGGTTGCCGACGACGCTGTCCCCCTCCTTGATGGCCGTCATCCGCCGGATGTCGACCCGGAGGGAGGCGTAGAACTTCAGGGCCCGGCCGCCCGTCGTCGTCTCCGGATTGCCGAGGAAAAAGCCGATTTTCTCCCGGATCTGGTTGATGAAGATGAAGCAGGTCTTGGACCGGCTGACGATGGCCGTCAGCTTCCGGAGAGCCTGGCTCATGAGCCGGGCCTGGAGCCCCATGTGGGCATCGCCCATATCGCCCTCGAGCTCGGCCTTGGGGACGAGGGCGGCCACGGAATCGACGACGACGACGTCGACGGCCCCGCTGCGGACGAGGACCTCGGCGATCTCCAGGCCCTGCTCGCCGAAATCCGGCTGGGCGATGAGGAGGTTGTCGACGTCGACCCCGACCTTGGCCGCGTAGTTGGGGTCGAGGGCGTGCTCGGCGTCGATGAACGCCGCCTGCCCCCCGCGGCGCTGGGCCTCGGCGATGACGTGGAGGGCCAGGGTCGTCTTCCCCGTCGCTTCGGGGCCGTAGACCTCGACAACCCGGCCCCGGGGAAAGCCGCCGATGCCGAGGGCCAGGTCGAAGGCGATCGAGCCCGATGGGATGGCCTCGACCTTCATCGCCGCCCCGCGCTGGCCGAGCTTCATGACCGCCCCCTTGCCGAACTGCTTTTCGATCTGGGAGACGGCCGCCTCGATGGCCTTGTTCTTGGAAACGTCCTTGGGGGCAAGCCCTTCGTCTTTCATCGCAGCCTCCTCGACGGATGATCCCTCTTGGAAATGACGTCCGGACGGCCGAAAATTCTCACTCTTTTTGTATCACAACTTCGGGCGGGAGTAAAACCGGCCGTCAGCCCGTGATTCCGGTGACCGAGCCGTCGTCGGCGACGTCGATTTTTTCGGCCGCCGGCGTCCGGGGAAGCCCGGGCATGGTCATGATCTCCCCGCAAAAGGCGACGACGAAACCGGCCCCGGCGCTCAAGGAGGCGTCCGTGACCTTGAGAGCGAAGTTCCGGGGACGCCCCAGGAGCCGGGGATCGTCGGAAAGCGAGTACTGGGTCTTGGCCACGCAGACCGGAACGCCGCGATAGCCGTCGGACTCGAACCGCTGGAGCTTGCGGCGGGCCCGGGGCTCGAGATCGACCCGGCCGGCGCCGTAGATCCGCCGGGCGATCGTCTCGATCTTTTCGGGGAGGGCGCTCTCGAGCGGGTAGAGGAACTCGAAATGGGACGGGTCGCTCTCGACCGCGGCCAGGACCTCCCGGGCCAGGCCGAGTCCTCCCTCTCCGCCCAGGCGGTAGACATCGCTCGCCGCCGAGCGGACGCCCTCCCGGCGGCAGAGCTCTTCGAAAACGGCGAGCTCCGCGTCCGTGTCGGCCGGGAAGCGGTTGAGGGTCACGACAAGCGGCAGGCCGAAGGCCCTGACGTTTTCGATGTGCTTGCGGAGATTGTCGTACCCCCGCTCGACGGCGGCCGGATTTTCGGCGTTCAGGGCGTCGAGCTTGATCCCGCCGTGGAATTTCAGGGACCGGAGCGTGGCGACAAGGACGCAAGCCGCCGGGGGCGGGATCTCCCCCGTCCGGACGACGATGTCGAAAAACTTTTCGGCCCCGAGATCCGAGGCGAAACCGCATTCGGTGACGACATAATCGGCCAGCCGGAGGGCGAGGGCGGTGGCGATGACCGAGTTCGTTCCGTGGGCGATGTTGGCGAAGGGGCCGCCGTGGACGAAGGCCGGCGCCCCTTCGAGCGTCTGGACGAGGTTGGGCTTGAGGGCGTCCTTGAGAAGGGCGGTCATCGCCCCTTGGGCCTTGACCTGGGCCGCCGTCACCGGCCGTCCATCCGATCCGTAGCCGACGACGACCCGGCCGATCCGGGCCTTGAGGTCGGAGAGGTCCCGGGCCAGGCAAAAGATGGCCATGATTTCGGAGGCGGCGGTGATGTCAAAGGAGGTCTCCCGGGCCACGCCGGAGAAGGCTTCGCCCAGCCCGACGATGATTTCCCGGAGGGAGCGGTCGTTCATGTCCAGGACGCGCTTCCAGCCGAGTGTCCGGTCGTCGAGGAGGCCGCAGGCCCCATCGAAATGGAGGCGGTTGTCGGCCATCGCCGCCAGGAGGTTGTGGGCCGCGGTGATGGCGTGGAAGTCGCCGGTGAAATGGAGGTTGATCTCGTCGGAAGGGACGACCCGGGCCGCCCCCCCGCCCGTGGCCCCGCCCTTCATCCCGAAGACCGGTCCGATCGACGGTTCCCGGAGGGCGGCCGCGGCCCGCTTGCCGAGCCGGACGAGGGCGTCGACGAGCCCGATGGCCGTGGTCGTCTTCCCCTCCCCGGCCGGGGTCGGGGTCATGGCCGTGACGAGAATGAGCTTTCCCGCGGGAGGCCTGCCGGCCGCCCCGCGGGGATCGATTTTCGCTTTGGCTCTTCCATACGGTTCGACGAAGGCGGGATCGAGTCCGAGACGGCCGGCGATTTCGGCGATGGGTTTCATGCCCCCAGTTTACTTGCCGTGGAGGCTGAGGTAAAGCAGGTCGTAATCGGCGATCAAGCCGTGGTCGGCGAAGCTGAAGTAGACGTTGTTCCCGACGACGACATGATCGAGGACCTTGAGCCCCATGACCTTGGCCGCCAAAACGAGCTCCTTGGTGATTTCCCGGTCGCAGCGCGAAGGCTCCGGATCGCCGGAGGGATGATTGTGGGCGAAGACGAGGGCCGCGGCGTCGTATCGCAAAGCGTCCTTCATGATCTCCCGGGGATAGACGGCGCTCGAGTCGACCGTCCCCTCGAAAAGGGTCTTCTCCTCGATGATCTGGTTCTTGGCGTCGAGGAAAAGGACCTTGAAATGCTCCCGGCGGAGGTCCCGAAGGGCATGAGTCAGGTAGTCGTAAACTTCTCGGGAGGACCGGAGATAAGGCCGGCCGATGATCCGGTCCTTGAGGAAGCGGCGGGAGACCTCCTGGACGAGGCGGAGGCCGAAGACATTATGGGGACCGATGCCCGGGATCCGGCAAAGCTCGCGCTCTTCGGCCTCGAGAACGCCCCGGAGCGACTTGAACGCCCGGACGGCCGCCCGGGCCGGCTCCCGGCAGTCCCGGCGGGGCGTGCCCAGGGTCAGGAGGAGCTCGATGACCTCATGGTCCAGGAAGCCGTCCAGGCCGGCCCTGAGGAACCGCTCCCGGAGGCGGCCGCGGTGGCCCCGGCGGCCGTCCGAAAGGCCGCCGGGCCCATCCCCGGCCCCGGCGGTGGAATCCCCGCCCGCCGCCTCCCCCGAAAAATCCGCGGCCTCGTCTTCTGGGTGTCTCATGGCCTTGCCTGGCGTCATAAGAATAGACGCTCGAGATGGCCGAAATTCGCACAAACGGAAAAATTCAGGCGGCCAAGGCTTTACGGACGGCCGCGACCTTGGCCGGATCGAGGCCGAAGGGAAGAATCCCGGTGCCGAGCAGGAATCGGGGATGGCGGCTTCCGACGGCCAGGATCTCGGCCGTCCGCGAACCGATCTCCTCGGCCTCGGCCGTCTCGAGAAAGCGGGGGTCCATGTTCGCCCGGAGGAGGACGGGCCGGTCCCGCAGCCGCTCGACGAACCAGGCCAGGTCCGCCTTGAAGTCGGCCAGGACGCCGTTGGCCCCGGCGGCTAGGAAGTCATCGACGAGCGGGGCCGTGTCGCCGCCGACGATGTAAGGAACATAGGGGACGCCGAGGTCGTCCCGGAAATGGCGGATCGCCCGTTCGGTCGGAGGCTTGACGACCGCCCGGTACAGGGCGGGCGAAACGAGAGGCGGAGCGGCGCTCGAATCGAACAGGGCGATCCCCAGCCCGCGGTCGAGGAACGCCTTGCCGTAGGACATGACCGCGGCCGCGCAGAAGTCGAGGAGAGACGCCGCCCATTCCGGGTCGTCGAGCAGGGCGACCAGCATGGGCTCCGCACCGACAAGGGCGCAGGCCATGGAGAACGGGCCGCTGAGGGCCCCGCGGAGGTAAACCTCGCCGCCGTGCCGGGCGGCGACCCTCCGGCCCGCCTCCAGGAAGACATACATCCGCCCGCTCCGTTCGGGGTCCGGCAGGGGCAGCAGCCCGACAGGCTGCCCGGGGCGGATCGGACGGGACTCGATGGCCGGGACTTCGTCCCCGTCGAAAAAACGGACCTTCGCTCCGGCGGCTTCGGCCTCGACGTTGTAAACGTCCAGGCCGACGGTCACGATATCGGCCTGGTAGAGATCGATCTCGGCCTCCAAGGCCCTCTCCAGAAGCTCGGCGTCCCGGGCCAGGCGCGACGGCGTCGTCCCGACCAAGGCCGCCTTGTGCTCGTAGACCGCGGGACAGAAGGGCGGCCGGTCGGCCCGGCGGCCTTCGACGAGCGCCTCGACTCTCTCCCGTCCGGTCACCGGATTATTTTACTCCACCTTGGCCATGCCCGACATCCAAATCCCTTTTAATGGCGAAAACGCCCGCTGAATGGGAGGCCCGGGAGCCCACCGCACCAAACAGAAGGGAACCATATCGGGAAAACCCAGAAAGCGGGAAGCGGAGGCGTTTGACCCTCCTCCGGGGCTGTGATAAAAGTCGGACTGCCGAGGAGGCGCAGATGAACGGCGACATCCCGACGTTGTTCGTGACCGGCCGGACCCTCCCCGAGGCCTGGGAGCGGGCCGTCCTCGAATGCTGGCGCAAGGGGGCCGCCGTCCGGACCGAATACGACAAGCCCGGCGACCCCCCGAGCCGCGACTGCACGATGACCTGGGTCGTCGAGGAGCCCTTCGGCGAGCCGCGCATCCATCGGGCCTTCCCCGGAGGACTCGAGGACTTGGAGATATACCGCCAGGAGGTCGTCGAGGGCGTCCATGACCATTGGATCTCCCCCCGGGAAGGGAAGTGGACATACACCTATCACAAGCGCCTTTTCGGATACGACATCGAAGGGGAGACGATCGACCAGATCGAATATGTCGTGGCCAAGCTCGCCTCCGCCGGCCATACGCGCCGGGCCCAGGCCGTCACCTGGAACGTCAAGCTCGACCCTCCGACCTATGATCCCCCCTGCCTGCAGCGGTTGTGGTTCCGTCTCCTCGACGACGACGCCGGCCGCCCCGTCCTCAACATGAACGCCCACTGGCGGTCCCGGGACGCCTACAAGGCCGCCTACATGAACGTCTTCGCCCTGACCGACCTGGGCCGGCTCGTGGCCGAACGAATCGCCGGCCGGACCGGCCGGCCCGTCCGGCTCGGCCGCTACGTCGACCTCGTCGACAGCTTCCACATCTACGGATCGTATTTCGATGAGTTCGCCGGTTTCCTGAAAATGGTCGAGAAGCGCTCCTTCGAGGAGAGGACCTGGAGGAGCGACTACGCCGAGCCGATGTTCGCCGAGGCCCGGGAGCGGCTCCGCCGGGAAAACGCCGAGGGGAAATGAGGCTCTGCCTCGTTCTTCTCGCTTCGGCCGCCGCCGCGGCCGCGGGAACGATCCTCGCCGACGCCAAAGGCCGGTGGCGCCTCGTCTATGTCTTCAAGCCCTTGACGATGTCCTTGGTCATCGCCCTGGCCGCTGTCCGCGTTCCCCTCGACAGGCCGGCCTACAAGACCTTCATCCTCGCCGGCCTCGCCGCCTCTCTCCTCGGCGACGTCTTCATGATGCTCCGCCGGAAGCGTTTCGTCGAGGGGCTGGCCGCCTTTCTCCTGGCCCACGGCTTCTATATCGCCGCCTTCGTATCGACGACGGGCGCCCGGCTCAGCCTCGGGACGGTCTGGCCTTTCCTCGTCTATGCGATCGTCATGATGCGGATCGTCCTCCCCCGGGCGGGAAGGATGAAGGGGCCGATCGTCGTCTACATCATCGTCATTACCCTGATGGCCGCCCTCGCCGCGGACCGCCATATCCTCCTCGGGGGAGCGATGGCCCTCTCGGCCTTTGCCGGAGCGCTCCTGTTCGTCATTTCGGACTCGGTCCTGGCCGCGAACCGTTTCGTCAAAAAGATCCCCTTCGCCCAGGCCCTCTTCGCCCTGTCCGTCTGAGGGCTCGTCATTTCGTCAATAGCCAGGCGACGACCTCGGGGAGCATCCGGCCGACAGCCAGCGTATGTCCGAGATTCTTGAACGGCCGGTACTCGACGGGGAAGCCGGACGTCCGGGCCTTCTGGAAGGCGGCTTCGAGCCGGCTCGGAGGGACGATGGGATCGAGCTCGGCGGCCGCAACTAGCGTCGGCGGCGCTTGGCTCGCCCCCGCCCCGAACCCGCTGAACCCGCAGAGGCAGGTCGCGGCCGCGATTTTTTCCGGACGGAGGCCGGCCAGCGCGCCGGCAAACACCCCGCCCATGGAGTGTCCCAGGACGAAGACTCTTCCGGGGTCGAAGGGATGGTCGAAGGCCACGGCCTCGAGCAAGTCGTCGAAAACGCGGCCGGCCTTGGAGGCTCCGAAGGCATAAGACGACGGGGAAACCAGGATAAATCCGTGCTTCTCGGCCAAAGTCTTGATCATCCCGACCCCGTATCCGTCCGGGAACATGTTCTCGTCGCCGCTCGCGCCGTGGAGGGCGACGACGAGCGGCGGAGGGGCTTTCTCCCCGGCCGAGGCGGGATGAAAAACGCGGACGGGGACATCCTCCTCGCCCGACCTAACGACCCGCCAGTAGTCGCCCCGACGTCCCCGGAAGGGAAGGCGGCCTTCTTCAAGGGCCCGGATTTCCTCCTCGACCTGCCCGGCCAAAGCCTCCGGGTCGATCATCATCCGGGCCGAGCTCTCGACGCCCCCGGTGTCGGGAAGAAGGGCGTTCCGGGCTTTCACGGCGGCCAGAGCCTGCCGAAGGGCGGGGGTGGCGGCGATGATCTTGTCCAGGCGGGCGGCGTTGGAGGCGGCCCGCGCCGCGAGGGGCTTCGCGACGACGGACCAAACTCCGCAGAAATAAAAAGCTCTTCCCGAAGAGAAGCCGACCCGGTATCGGCCGGGGAGGAGGCGGCCGCGGAAAGGCTCGAGGGAAATCGACAGGGCGCCCTGGGGACCGGCTTGCGGAGAGCCGGCAAACGGGATGTCGATCTCCTTGGCCTTACCGAGAGGGGAGAGGCGAACCGCGGCCCGGATCGCGGAGCCGGCTTGAGGCTGTTCGAGGATGGGTTCGATGAACAGGACGGGCGCGGGGCCGCCGAGGACGTGGCTCCTCGGTTCGATCCTCGGCCTGAGGGCCCGAAGCGGAGCCGGAAAGCGGCGCCCGATCTCGGGGGCGATCGACTCGGCCAAGGCGTTCAGGCGCTCGACGGCCCGGGCGAAGTTCCCGGCGAAAACGAAAAGGGTCAACCCGTCGAATTCTTTGTTGACCCGGACGAGCTCCGGCTCGTCGAGGCTCGCCCGGAGAAAGGCCTCTTCGAACCGGAGGTAGGCCGCGGCCAGGTCGGCCCGCGTCGCGGCGGCCGGCCCGTCGACAACGGCCGCCGTCTCCGCCGCCGCCAAAGGGCTCAGGACCAGAAGGATCGCGGCGATCCGCCGCGGAACGGAGGGCTTTTCTTTCATCGGTCTCTTCCTCCTCGCGATCGGGCGGTCTTTCGGTCCGCCCGGAGCCATGACCTTCGGCCTAGCGGAACGACAGTCCGGACAGAACGAGATTGAGGACGGCCGAAGCATTGGGGCCGGTGACGGCGACGACCCAGGCCGTCGGCTCGGCGGCAAGCACGGCCGCCGCCCGGGAATCCTCCGAGGCGAGGAGCCCTTTCAGTCCGCCGGCCTCGGCCTCGGCCGGGACGCGGCCGATATCCAGGCTTCGGAGGAGTTCGGCCGCGGCCGCCCGAAAAGCTTTCCAGGGAAGAAGCGAGAACTCCCGAATCTCGACCCGAACGCCCGACGGCCCCTCCAAGGCGGCGACGGCCGGGTCGGGCCACACGGCCTCGGTCTTGGTCAGGGAAAAGCCTTCGGGAGGCGCGACCTCCAGCCCCAGCCACCTGTTCCGATAAACTCCGCCCTCGATCTCATACGGCCGGGCCTTGAAGGGGACCTCGACCGTCTTCCCCCCGGCGAAGCCATAGGCTTCGACCCGAAGGTCGACTTGCCCGAAGAGGCGGGCAGCCGCCCCGGCCGTGAGCCCGCCTGCGCCGTCGGCCAGCGAGGAGGAGGCGATGGCGACCCGGGCCGCGTCGGCCGGGCCGGACGAGACGATCGTCGCGTCGAGGGGAATCCAATCGCGGCCGATGCGGACTTCGGTCCAGGCATGTCCGCCGAACATCCCCAGGGCATAGACATAGCCCATGACGACCCGCGTGGGGAGGCCGGCCGCCCGGCCCAAGGCGGCCAGCATCGTCGCGTACCCGACGCACGTCCCGCGGCGGGTCTTGAACAGCTCTCCCGCCGGGGCGAAGGCGATCCCGAGGTCGAAAATCATGTTTTCATGGACCCAGCGGAGGAGCTTGAGGGCGGACCGGTAAGCGTCGGCCTCATCGCCGACGATCTCTTGGGCCAGCCGGCGGATCTCCGGCAGGTCGGACTGGACGTATTCGTTCGGGGCGAGGAACTCCCGGTTTTCGGCGGTCTCCGCCGCCGGCCGGGAGGCCGCTCCGGGAACGGCCGGCCGGCGGACTTCGAGCCTGAGGGTCTCCCGGGTCCGGGAGAGGATCTTCTGGCCCGAAGTTCCGATATCGGGCCAGCCTTCCTCCGGATTCCGATGGACGAGCTCGACCCGGAGATAATCGAGCGCCCGGGCTTTGGGCAGGCGGATGTTCGTCCGGAGGATCGAACGTTCATACAGCTCGGCCGGGAGCTCCGCCCCGCCTACGGCGGCCAAGGCCGTCATCCGGTCGGCCCGGACGATCTCGGCCAGGCCGAAGGGCGTCGTCATCTCGGCCCGGACGGTCTCCGCCCGCTCGTCGAGCCAGGCCGTGCTTTTCACCCCCGCCGCCTCGATCAGCTCTTCGACCTTCCAGACGGCCAGGTCTCGTCCTCCGGCCCGGACGGTCTCCCGGGCCAAGGCCCTGCGGCTTCCCCTGGTCACGGCCCCGGCCTCGGCGGCGAAGGTCTGGTACTCGACGATATCTCCGGGCTTCTTGAGGCCCTTCTCGGTCAGCCGGCGGATCCCCTCGGGGCCCAGAAGCTCGCCCTGGAAGGCGACCGTCCGGGAGTAGGTGTTTCCCCCGGCCTCGCTCCGGATCTCGACCATCCCGTCCTTGACGACGCCCTCGGTTTTCGTCGAAAGGAGCGAAGCCCTGAGCTCGTAGCCGACCTTGGCGAGGCGCCCCTCGGCCGTCTCTTCGGCGCTCGAGCGGAGATCGATCTCGACCCGGTTCCCCATCCGGTTGAGAACGATCTTCATCTCGGAGGAGGAGAGGATCGTCCCTCCCGGACCCGGGGCGGTCATCGTCTCGACGACGTATCCGACGGGAACGCCGGCGATGGTGATGACCGACCAGTCTCCTCCCGTCTCGGAGGCCGGACCGGCGGCCAGGACGGCGGCCAGGAGCAGGGCCGGTCGCCAGGGCTTCATCCGCGGTCACCTCAACACGATCTCGGCCAGGACGGGATAGTGGTCGGAAACGAACCGGCCGTCCCACTTTTCGGCGATGATCCCGTGGCGAAGGACCGGGCCCGTTCCCTGGACGAAGATGAAGTCGATGATACGGCCCGTCCCGGGCTCGTCCCGGAATCCGTTGAACGTCCTCCCGCCTCCGTAGGATCCGGTCAGGGAAAGGGCCGCGGCGTCGCGGAGGGCCGGAGCCCCGTTCAGCCCGGATGTCAGGATCCGGACGGGCTCGTCCTCGGCGGCCGCGTTGAAATCGCCGGTGACCACGGCCGGCGCCTCGCCGGCGATCGCCGCCAGCCGGCGGAGAAGGAGCTCGGCGCTCTTTCGCCGGGCCTCCGGTCCGACGTGGTCGAAATGGGTGTTGAAGACGAAAAACGTCCCCTCATCCGGCGTCCCGGCGAAACGGGCCCAGGTGACGATCCGCCGGCAGGCTCCGTCCCAGCCCGGGCTCCCGGCCTCCTCGGGCGTCTCCGACAGCCAGTAGGTCGACTGGTCGAGAAGGCGAAGGCGGTCCTTCCGGAAAAAGATCGGGCAGAACTCGCCGGCCTCCTTCCCGTCGTCCCGGCCGACCCCGACCCAAGCGTAGCCGGGGAGGAGCGTTTCGAGGTCGGCGATCTGGCCGCGAAGGCACTCCTGCATCCCGACGATGTCGGCCTTGTGGAAGAGGAGGGTTTTCGCGGCGAGTCCTTTTCTCGCCGGCCAGGCGTTCGGCCCATCCTTGGGATTGTCGTACCGGACGTTGAACGTCATGACCGTCAGTCCCGGCTCATGAGAGCGGGCCGCCGCGGCCGCCCAAACGGCCAGGGCCGCGGCCAGGACGGCCGGGCTGACGGCCGAAAATCGAGCGCGGGCCTTCATGAGTTTTTCCTCCCGGCCATCTTAACGGGCGGAGGCCGGTCCGTCAACTCGTCAGCCGCGCCGTCTTTCAGGCCCCAGTCAAAGTTCGGCGAAAACAATCAGCCAGACGTACGGCGACGTCCGAACGAAAGTCTTTCACCAAGCTCGGGACAATGGAAGATGGGTTCAGCGGACGCTTACCGAAGGTCTGCATGGCTACGAGCTGCCGCTGATTGAAGAGCGCGCCCCAGGTCGTCATCCCGTACACCCAGGTCTTCACGTTCCACTGATTCTCAGGGATGCTCTCTCCGGGACGCTCAACCTCGATCTTTCGAGCGCGAGCGAACGCCGCCAGATCGGTGTCTTCTACCTCTCGGTAGTCTTTTCCACCCTTTCCTTCCACCACGACGCACACTATCTGCTCGCCCATTCGACCAGCGCGGCCGGCGGCGCGAATCTCCTCCTCAGAGGTCTGCTCCTCGCAGTAAGGGCAGGTCGCGGGGCCTCGTTCCCCCTTGGTCCCCTCGGTCCTCTTGATAGCGCTGCCCTTGGCCACGCCGAAGGAGACCTCCTTCCTCGCCTTGTCCACTTTCATCGTGAGCGCCGTCTTGCTGCTCTTGCTGCACAGGACAAGGCTACGGAGCAACGGCATCTGCCCCTGACACGATGGATTGGAGCACGGAGCTGTCCTCGCCCACATGTACGCGAGGACGGGGCGGCCGTCTTTGCCCGCGGGATACAGGTGCTCGATCTTCTCTCGCGTCCGCTCCAGGACCCAGTTCGCCCACCTCTCGAAGTCGTGGACGAGAACGTTGGGCACCTGGACTTCACGTTCGACCTTCTTGCCGAATTCCTCGATGAGCGCCTTCCTCTTACCTGGCTTCCCGTACTTCTGCGGGAACTCGCAGGTGGCTCTCAGGATGAGGTTGGCCACCGGGTTGTAGTCGTTGGCGATGGCTTGGCAGCCGAGCCGCCCCGCTTCCAGCGGGATCGCGCCGCCGCCGGCGAAGGGGTCGAGCACGGTCGGGACCTCGCCCCCGTGCGCGATCTTCACCAGCTCACGGGCGATACGAAGGACCTCGTGTCCCTGGGTGTTCTCGGGATCGGAGGTCTCCCACTTCACCAGGGAGCGGTCGTCAAGGAGCTCCTTGGGCACGGCCGCGTTCTTCCGCTTCCCCGCTTCGAACGCCAGCGATTCCGGCGACCATTTGGCGATGAATATCAGGAGCCGGTTCCGCAGCGTGTCTGCCATCCCCTCGTAAGGACGGTACGGGTCCTCGTCGCGGCGGCTCTCACGACCGCGACGGTAGTGCTTCATCTCCGCCGGCACGTGCCTCTTGAGATGGCGCTCCACGGCCGCACGGAAGTCCGTCGGGCAGCGCGGATCATCGGGATCGGGCACGAGCGATGCGAAGACAACTGCACGTGATACCGCGAGAGGGCGTCGGGCCCACCACTTGTGCAATCGGCTGATGTGTCCCTGGGGAATCCCTTTATCCCGCACGCTCTCCGCCGAGATTTCGCGAATGGGCAGCGCGACTTCGATGAGGCGCGGGCAATCACCGGCGTAGTTTCCTCGCCCGCTCATGCGTGGCCCTCTCGACCTTCGTGCGGCGAGGGTTTGGCCCAGATTGTGAGGCGTAGCTCCTCGCCGAAGTGCGCGTAAACGGGGCGACGGCCGGAGTGGGCCTCGCTGGCGCCGAGAATCTTGCGCACACCCTCGCCGCGTGACTCCAGAAACGCCCGTCCGGTTCTCCGGCTCTTCATGCGCGAAAGGAAGCTCACGAGAAGCTGGTTCCGCGTGAACACACGAAACGGCATCGTCTCGATGGTAAGCGTATTGGGCAGGCGGCCTGGACTGTAGAGATCGAGCCGGTCGGAGAACAGAAACAGCCTGATCTTCGACCCCGCGATGGAGTAATCGCGGTGCGCCACGGCGTTGACAATCGCCTCGTGGACCGCACCGATGTCGTACTGCGGATGATCCTCGCGCCCGGCGGGCTTGCGGGCCGGCTTGAGCATGAAGCGGTCGACAAACGCCGTCGCGTCGTCAATCTGCGCATCAACCCGGCCTTCGATCAGCTCGGAGTGCACGAGGTCGTCGGACGTGAGATCGGTGCCGCGATAGACCGCCGCTTCAACGTAGGCTGACGGCAGCTGGGCGCGCGGAGCCTTGCCGAATGCCAGAAGCCCGGCGACTGTCGGACGGTCCGGGCCATCGTCTGCCTTGGCGAGCACGCGGGTGTTGCGGAGCAGGTCCAGCCACGGGATTGCCGAGGGCCCGTTCTGGAAAAACCGCTGTAACGCCCCGCGGTCGAGATCCTCGTCGGTCGCCGTGGGCACGGGCTGTTCGTCGAAGACGAAGGCACGGCCGCGCTCCTGGAACAATCTGGCGAGGGGCGCGCCCGTGAGAATCTGCTTGCTGGAACCGACGCGCACGTAGTGGCGTCCGCCGCTCGTGCCGTGCACGTAGAGCCCGCGGCGAACCTCGACTAACATGACGATGGCCTCGGAGCTGTCGGGTCGCGGGACGCTCTCCTTGCGCAGGATCGGACGGATCGGTGGGTCGCAATTGTTCGTCGCTACGTTCACAACCCAGCGCTCGACGTCCGCGAGACGGTCCTCCGGCAGTCCACGAACCAAGCCGCTATCGTCCACGCCAAGGAACAACACGCCTCCCTCGGCGTTCGCGAAGGCGACTATTTCACCGGCCATGTCCTCGCTGTTCGGCGACCGGACGCCGCGCTCGCCGAGTACGAGCTCTTTGAATTCGGCGCGGGCATCCTCCCCGGCGGAAAGCTGGCGCTGAATCTCGTCCAAAGTGTCGAACATGGCTCAGTACCCGTATCTCTCACGGCGCAACCGGAAGGCTTCGGCGCTGCCTTCCATGATCACGCTGACGCGGTCCTTGATCTCCGGGCGGTCGATGCTGCCCGCGCCGAGCACAACCCCGAGCCGGTCCCTGACGCCGAGCGCCACGATCAGCTCGGCGTCTCCGTTGACGGGAATGTTGGCGTTGTGCGTCGCGATGATGACCTGCCGCGAGAACTTGCGACGCCGCAACAGGTCCACGACGACATTGTACACGTACTGGTTGTCGAGGTCGTCCTCCGGCTGGTCGATGATGATGGGCTGATCTCCAGCCGAAAGAAGAAGGCTCAGAATCGCGGTGCTTTTCTCGCCGACGGACCCGGTCTCGATCGTCTTGAACGAACCGTCGGCCGCGCGGACTTTCGCCTCGACGAGGTCTTCCGGGATGAATCGCTCCATCTCGTCGAGCCGCAGGCGGTCCCGCCGCGCAAGTGCGTTGAAGAACTTTTTGGTCAAGCATTCCACGCCCACCAGCACGGCGACTCGCGACTCCTCAGCCCCCATGGTGGTTCCGCGCGACACCGTCGCCTCCACGTCGGCACGCATGGCCTCGACAAGTTCTCGAATGCGGTCTGGGACCTGTCCGCTCGCTGCGAATACGTAGTCGCACAGCGCCGTCCAGTCGCGCTGCTGGAGTCCGGCACCCCCGAACCACTGCTCGCGGCGCGACTCGAAGTCGTCCCGGTCCCGAAACCCGAGTATTTCCAGCCGCACATCCGCGTCGATGTCCTCGAGTGCCCGGGCGCGCTCGCGGCGCGCAGCTAGTCGTTGCTCGTGGACCTCGACGAGCTGCAGGCGAGCGCCACGCAGCTTCCGAGAGATTGCCTCCAGTTCCTGCGCCGTCTTCTGGAGCGAGGCCAGCTCGCGTTCGAGCAACGCTCGTCGCTGAAGCAGCTTCTCGTGCTGAGCGAAGTCCACTCCGCGGGAAGTCATCTCCTGCCGCAAGGCGTCGTACGCGGAACGTGCCTCTTCGTAGCTTGCCTGCCACCTCTCGGATTGCTCGGTGGCGATGGTGTCCAGCAGAGCCCGCAGGGCCGTGGCTTGATCTCGAAGGGTGCCAGCCGCTGCCCGCCGGGCAGCACTGACGCGATCGGCAACCGTGCGCAGCCAAGCGGCCGCCGGCGTGGTGTCTGGAAGTGCGCCGCCGGAATGGGCAGCCTCCATCGTCACTGCCGCTTGGTCCAGCTCGCCCGCAAGGCGCTCGGCTTCTTTGCGCGTGTCCTCCAACCAGCGCCGTTCGCGCTCGAAGGCATCGAACCGGGCCAGAACCTCCTTTCGCCCTGCGCTTTCCACGAAGGCGATCTGGTCGCGCACCTTCTGGAGTTCGGTTTCGACCGTCGGCAGTTTCGCACCTTGCTCGGTAATGCGGGTCCGAGTCGCCTGAAGCTCGGCCAGTGTTTCGGAGAGCGCCCGGCGCCGGTTCTCGATATCGCGCAGCCGGTCGGGATCGATCAGCGCGTCCAGCTCGCCGCGCTGCGAGGCAGGATCCCTGGCGATGCGGGCGATCTGCCTTTGCGACAAAAGCCTCGGAGAAACAAGGCTGCGAACATCGAGAGACGCAGGTTTTGCATCGGGTTTGTCCGGATCCGGAACGATCTCGATGCCGGAAGCCGAGCGGTGCACGCGATAGGACCGCTCGGCCACCACGATGTCCAGCGCGATCTCGTGATTGGGCAGGAGCGTTCCCTTCGTGTGGCCGAAGTCACGCTCCCGCTTCTCCGACAATATGGAAAGGACTGCCTCGCGCACGTTGCTGGGCTCATCATCGGGGAGGTCTTCGCCGCGCGCACGGTCGAGGGCATGCCGCACGTACTCGATCACGGTGGACTTGCCGGTGCCGCGCCCGCCGATGAGCGTCGTCAGACAAGGGTTGACCGGGATCTCGACATCCTCGAAGAAATCCGTGCCCTGTATCCTGATACACTGGATCCGCGGGTAGGCCCGAGCCGGAGGGCCGTCCGACATTCGACGCAGGCGCGATTCCGGATCGAGAAGCGCGAGCCGGATGCCTTCCACATCGGGAACCTCCATCTTCAGCCACGTGAAGCGGCTCCCGATTGCTTCGTAGCTGTGCGGGTCCGAACACTCGACGAGCGCCCAGTGCTTCTGCTCCCGGTAACGCGCCTTTTGACTCTCCGTGAGGAAGTCCCAGTCCTCCGACCGCCGGGCGGCCGTCCAGCGCCACAGCAGCTCCTTGAAGGGCTGCGGAAGGTCGCTGAACGGCCGAGATGCCTGGAAGCCGTGCCAGTCGCGCCGCGTGATCACGCGCCGGCGCAGATGCCCCTTCATCTCGTCCCATAGCGACGTCGCAACCGTAATCTCGCTGACCGCAGCGCCGCCGATTACCATGCGCGAAACGCCCTGACGGCCATCAGCGTGGGCCGGCAGTACGACAAACTCCAGATTGCGGTCGCCGGACGGCGGGCGGCAGTAGTCGTAC